>NZ_JAXBME010000017.1 GCF_033963835.1 Cytobacillus sp. IB215665 | reverse complement strand
CTGAGGTGGAAGCGTGGTGACACGTGGAGCTGACAGATACTAATAGATCGAGGACTTAACCAAGTTGAAATGTGTAGCAAGCTCGCTCATATCCATAGGGCATTGGAGCTATCGACGAGAAGTTGTTTTGTAACTTCGTGGGAGAGAGCGAAATGACCGTAGGATATAGCTTGCGAAACTGGACAAATAAGAAACAAGCTTTATTCAATGAATGTCTATTATCTAGTTTTGAAGGAATATCAACTTATTCCTACATATTATGTCTGGTGACGATGGCGAAGAGGTCACACCCGTTCCCATACCGAACACGGAAGTTAAGCTCTTCAGCGCCGATGGTAGTTGGGGGTTTCCCCCTGTGAGAGTAGGACGTTGCCAGGCTCATTGTTCCACAGTAGCTCAGTGGTAGAGCTATCGGCTGTTAACCGATCGGTCGCAGGTTCGAATCCTGCCTGTGGAGCCATGCTTCCATAGCTCAGCAGGTAGAGCACTTCCATGGTAAGGAAGAGGTCACCGGTTCAAGCCCGGTTGGGAGCTTACAATGAAAAGTATTGGCCCGTTGGTCAAGTGGTTAAGACACCGCCCTTTCACGGCGGTAACACGGGTTCGAATCCCGTACGGGTCACCACGGAGGATTAGCTCAGCTGGGAGAGCACTTGCCTTACAAGCAAGGGGTCGGCGGTTCGATCCCGTCATCCTCCACCATTAAATTTTATGCCGGTGTAGCTCAACTGGTAGAGCAACTGACTTGTAATCAGTAGGTTGGGGGTTCAAGTCCTCTCGCCGGCACCATCTATAAACATATGGAGGGGTAGCGAAGTGGCTAAACGCGGCGGACTGTAAATCCGCTCCCTGAGGGTTCGGCGGTTCGAATCCGTCCCCCTCCACCATGTTTTTATTGTAAATAATAATGGGCTATAGCCAAGCGGTAAGGCAACGGACTTTGACTCCGTCATGCGCTGGTTCGAATCCAGCTAGCCCAGCCACTTATATTTTTTGTTTTGAGCCATTAGCTCAGTTGGTAGAGCATCTGACTTTTAATCAGAGGGTCGGAGGTTCGAGTCCTCCATGGCTCACTCTTAAGACGATATCTTTTTGATAGGTAAAATACATACTACCAGAAACATCTAAATCATGTGATTTAGATGTTTCTTTGTATATATATACAAAATGTTGTTCAGTTGAATCATTGATGCTATTACAGATAAAATATAAGTATAGTCTAGAAGGGGGAAAATGTTGTGATGAAACAAGTATCAATAATTGGAGTACCTATGGATTTAGGACAAATGCGTAGAGGGGTAGATATGGGGCCTAGCGCGATTCGTTACGCAGGTGTTACAGAAAGACTTGAGAATTTATCTTATGAAATAGAAGATTTAGGGGATATTGAAATTGGTAAACCAGAGAGAGCAAATGCTATTGTAGAAAATCATAAACTCCGCAACTTGAAAGCGGTTGCTGAAGCGAGTGAACGTTTAGCAGATAAAGTCCAGGGTGTAATTAAAGAAAAACGTTTTCCATTAGTTCTTGGTGGAGATCATAGTATTGCCATTGGAACATTAGCTGGAGTTGCAAAGAGTTACAATAATTTAGGTGTGATTTGGTACGATGCTCATGGCGATCTAAACACAGAGGAAACCTCACCGACAGGAAATATCCATGGGATGCCGTTAGCAACAAGTATGGGTATTGGTCATAAGACCTTAACAGAGATAGCAGGATATACTCCAAAGGTTAAACCTGAAAATATCGTTATAATTGGCGCAAGATCACTTGATGACGGAGAAAAAGAACTAATTAAAGAAAAAGGTATAAAAGTTTATACGATGCATGAGATTGATCGATTAGGTATGGCTAATGTTATGGAGCAAGCTATTAATTACCTTAAAGATCGTACTGATGGCGTACACCTGTCATTAGATTTAGATGGCTTGGATCCTCATGATGCTCCAGGTGTAGGCACACCTGTAATTGGAGGGATAAGCTATCGTGAGAGCCATTTAGCAATGGAAATGTTAGCAGAAGCAAATATTATCACATCTGCTGAATTTGTTGAAGTAAACCCTATACTTGATGAAAGAAACACTACAGCTACTGTTGCAGTAGCATTGATTGGCTCGCTATTTGGAGAAAAACTACTTTAACGAAAAAATGTATGGACTGTTATTTTAGGTGGAGTGAAATCTCCACCTAATTTTATTAAGAAACACGTTGACTATAGAATATAAAATATATTAGAAATGATTGCTTGCTATAAACTCTATCTTTAGTACTAACTTTCCCTTTCTATATCACCGAATTTTGTAATCCTCATGGAAATTATACTATTTTAAACACACCCTTCCTTAATTTTGTTAAAATATTTATATGCATATTTTGAAACCTTTTATAAGTTAGAGACGTAAATAAGCTAGCCGCATGGAGCGGGGGTATGAATGGTATGGAAACAATTGTTAAAAAAAGGATAAAACAAGTTATTAAAGGAGATCAAAACGCATTTGCAGAAATTGTAGAAATTTATAAAGATAAAGTATTTCAATTATGCTATAGAATGCTTGGAAATCGTCATGAGGCTGAGGATATTGCCCAAGAAGCTTTTATTCGTGCATATACTAATATTCAAAGCTTTAATCAAGATCTCAAATTTTCGACTTGGTTATACCGAATTGCTACAAATCTTTCAATTGATAGAATTAGGAAAAAGAAACCAGACTATTATTTAGATGCAGAAGTTTCTGGAACAGACGGACTGACTATGTATTCTAATGTAGCTGCGGACGAAGCTTTGCCTGAAGAAGAGCTTGAGAGACTAGAGTTACACGAAACGATTCAAGGTGAAATATTGAAGCTTCCAGAAAAATATCGTACAGTCATCGTATTGAAATATATTGATGAATTACCATTAAAGGAAATAAGTAAAATATTGGATTTGCCTATAGGAACCGTTAAGACGCGGATTCATCGTGGTAGAGAAGCATTAAGAAACCAACTTCGAAATGTATAATGAAGGGGTGATTAAAATGAAATGTCCTGAAAACATTGTTTATTTAATGCATGAATATTTAGATGAAGATATTTCAATTGAAGATAAAAATTTGTTAATTGATCATGTGAAAAGTTGTGAAGACTGTGAGGCGCACTTCCATGAACTTAAAAAGTCCATTGCTCTCGTTCAAAGTATTTCTCATGTAGAGGCGCCTAGCAATTTCACAAATAGCGTAATGCAAAGTTTGCCTAAAGAAAAACGATCAGCAGGCGCAAAGCGTTGGTTAAGAAATCATCCTTTTCTAACAGCTGCATCGCTTTTTATCATCTTAATGGCAGGTAGTATATTTTCAAACTGGACAGAGGATGACCAGTTTACTGTATCTAAACAACCGAATCTAATTATTGAAAACTCTACAGTGACCGTTCCAGAAGGGGAAATAGTTGAAGGACCAGTCATTGTGAAAAATGGTACGCTCAAAATAGAAGGGCAAATTAACGGTGATGCAACAGTAATTAATGGTGAAGTAATTAATGGGGAACAGTATCTTGCTTCTGCTGGCAAAGTAACAGGTGAAATTGAGGAAATTAATGAATTATTTGAATGGTTATGGTATCATCTAAAGGATATTGCAAAGGATACAGTAAGTCTATTTGACCAAGATCAGTCAAAATAGAAACAGAATAATGAGGGTCATCTTAATAAAGATGACCTTTTTTTCTAAGGTTGTTTTCCTTAATTGTGCTTTGCGTAATAAGAGTTAAACACGAATATCTCTATATGAGGGGCATCTTTTCTCCTGAAAAATCCATATAAAGCATATAATAAACACCAGTTACTCAAATTTAAGTAGAAAAAGGAACAAGGTTTACGAAAAGAGTTAAGAAATCAAGGTCCCATATAGCTTTATTATAATTTTTACATTTGCAACAAAGTTTAACGAAAAAACTTAATACTAATAAAAGATATTTAATACATTATTTTAGGTTTAATTAGGTTTGGTATGATATATGCTATAATAGTCATATTTATATAGAAGAGTAGTTCAAGTACTTGAATAATGGAGGAAGTGTGAGAATGTCTTCAGAGGGTCTCTCAATCTTTAATTATCTAGGTATTATCGTCGATATTCTCGTTGTTTGGTATGTTATCTATAAGCTAATAATGGTCGTCCGAGGAACGAGAGCTGTACAGCTTCTCAAAGGAATCACTGTTATTATAACCATTCACATATTAAGTCAGTATTTGGGCTTAAAAACATTAGGGTGGTTAATGAACCAAGTGATAACATGGGGATTTTTAGCTATCATTATTATTTTTCAGCCTGAACTACGTCGTGCACTAGAACAATTAGGACGAGGTAGATTCTTTTCAAGAATTACGATTAATGAGGAAGAAGAACAAGCAAACTCAATTGAAGCCATTGTAAAAGCTACAGGTTATATGGCAAAACGTCGTATTGGCGCTTTGATTACTATTGAGCGTGAAACAGGGATGAGCGATTATATTGAAACAGGAATACCACTTCATGCTAAGGTTTCTTCCGAATTGCTTATCAATATTTTTATCCCAAATACACCACTTCATGATGGAGCAGTCGTATTGCAGAATAATCAAGTGGCTGCAGCAGCGTGTTATTTACCATTGTCAGAAAGTCCATTTATATCTAAGGAGCTTGGAACAAGGCATCGAGCAGCGTTAGGTGTCAGTGAAGTAACTGATAGTCTTACCATCGTTGTTTCAGAAGAAACTGGTAGTATTTCTCTAACTAAGAATGGTGAATTACATAGAGATTTAACACAAGATTCTTTTCGAGAACTTCTTACAAATGAACTAAAACCAACTCAAAACCAGGCTACTTCTACTCGTTGGCAATGGAGGTGGCAAAAGAATGGATAAGTTCATGAACAATCGATGGTTTATGAGGATTATCGCCCTGTTATTGGCCTTGATGCTGTATATGTCTGTCTATATTCAAGAACAGAAAGAGCAGAGTGATGGAAGCCTTACGCTACCTCTTTTTGATGATTCAACTGAAATATTAGAAGACATACCTGTTGAGGTTTTGTATGATCAAGAGCGATTTGTTGTAACAGGTGCTCCTCAATCAGTTGATGTGAGATTAGATGGACCAACAAGCAAAGTTAAAACGATAATAGCATTAAGAAATATAAAAGTTTATGCTAACCTAGAAAACAAATCAGAGGGTAATTACTTAGTAACGCTAGAATATGAGAATGTGGATGATAAGGTAAACGTTACATTTGAACCAAAATCCCGATATGAGGTAGCTTTGCATGAAAAAGTAACGCAAGAATTTGCTATCAAAGTGGATTATAATGAATCTTTAGTAACAGAAGGGTATACTGTAGAGAACTTGGTGCCTGAACCTACTATAGTCTCCATAACAGGGGCAAAAGAAGAGGTTGAAAGAACTGCAATCGTAAGAGCTTATATTGATTTACAGGATGTTATTGATGATATAACAGTTGAATCATCAGTGACAGTACATGATAAAGATGGGCAACCATTAAATGTGGAAGTTGAACCAGCAAATATTAGTGTTGGGGTTTCCATTACAAGTCCAAATAAAGTAGTACCACTTAATTTTATAGAAGAAGGAACGTTACAAGGTATATACATCAAGAACATTGAAATGGTTCCGGATAAAGTAACTGTCTATGGACCGAAAAATGTCATTGATAGTATTACGAAAGATGATGTCATTGACATTCCTATCGATCTTAATAGCATAACTAAAGATGAAGAAATCATCATCCCTATTAAGCTTCCTGAAGGAGCTGCGAAAATAGATCCTGTAGAAGTGAAGGTTGCGATTGATGTAGAAGAAGAGGTTACAGAAACTTTTGCCGATATACCGATCGATTATGAAGGGTTAGGAGAAGGCTTAGCCTTAAGCTTTTCTGACCTGGAAAACGGTGTACTAGATATAACGGTAACAGGTAGAAAGAGCTCTATTGAAAATATAAGCAACAATAATATTACAGCAACGATAGATGTAGCGAATTTACCTGTAGGAGATTATGAAGTACCTGTTGAGGTGTCTATTTTAAATGAAGAAGGCATTGAACCGATCGATATTTCTTTGGAAATACCTATAGAAACTGTGAAAGTTAATATATCTGGTATTGAGTAAATATATAAACGGTAATTGTCCTAAAAAGGAGCGAATAAAGGAAATGAGTAAATATTTTGGTACAGATGGAGTGCGAGGGGTTGCTAATAGTGAGTTGACGCCAGAATTAGCATTCAAAATTGGTCGTTTTGGAGGGTATGTCCTAACAAAGGATGAAGAACGTCCTAAAGTTCTTATCGGGAGAGACACCCGTATTTCTGGTCATATGCTTGAAGGGGCTCTTGTCGCAGGTCTACTATCAATTGGAGCCGAAGTGATGAGATTAGGAGTTATCTCTACACCAGGTATTGCTTACTTAACGAAAGCGCTAGGTTCTCAAGCAGGTGTAATGATTTCTGCTTCTCATAACCCTGTTCAAGATAATGGGATTAAATTCTTTGGTCCTGACGGTTTTAAATTGTCAGATGAACAAGAAGCAGAGATAGAAGAATTGTTGGATCGACCTGAAGATGAGTTGCCACGTCCAATCGGAGGCGACTTAGGGCAAGTGAATGACTACTTTGAAGGTGGACAAAAATATTTACAGTTTTTAAAACAATCTGTTGATGAGGACTTTTCTGGCATACACGTCGCACTTGATTGTGCGCATGGTGCTACTTCATCATTAGCGCCACATCTGTTTGCTGATTTAGAAGCAGATATATCAACGATGGGAACTTCACCAAATGGTGTGAATATTAATGATAACGTGGGCTCAACACATCCAGGAAGTTTGTCAGATCTCGTAAAAGAAAAGGGGGCTGACCTTGGTCTTGCATTTGATGGTGATGGAGATCGGTTAATTGCTATTGATGAGAACGGTGATATTGTTGATGGCGATCAAATTATGTTTATTTGTAGTAAATATTTGAAAGAGCAGGGACGCCTAAAGCATCAAACAGTCGTATCTACTGTAATGAGTAATATTGGTTTCTATAAAGGATTAGAAGAAATTGAAGTACAAAGTATACAAACAGCGGTAGGTGACCGTTATGTTGTCGAAGAAATGAAGAAAAATGGTTATAGCCTAGGTGGAGAACAATCAGGTCATATCATCTTTTTAGACTATAACACGACTGGTGATGGTTTATTAACAGGGATTCAGCTCGTTAACATTATGAGAGCAACACAAAAGCCATTGTCTCAACTTGCGAATGAAATGAAAAAGTTTCCTCAGCTACTAGTGAATGTGAGAGTTACTGATAAAAATAAAGTGCTAGAAAATGATAAAATCAAACAAGTGATCGAATCTGTTGAGCGTGAAATGAATGGCAATGGTCGAGTTCTGGTCCGTCCATCTGGTACTGAACCACTCATTCGTGTGATGGCAGAAGCATCGACAGAGGAATTGTGCCAAGAATATGTTGAACGCATTGTTGCTGTCGTGAAAGAAGAGACATCAGAGGTATAAGCTTGCTAAACGTTTGAAGAATATGTGTACAAGTTCGCTCTTAATAATAGATGAAAACACCCTCACAAGAAATAGATATGTGAGGGTGTTTTAGGATGCTATCTTGCTCATGGGCACCTTAACTAACACGTAATGTGTTTATCATGCATATTTTATAAATAGAGCAATAGCTCGAGATTAGAGGTAAGTGTTGAAAATATACAGTTAAATTTGACGATACGAATGGAAATCATGTAAGATATTAGGTATAGCTTTATTCAAGGACAGAAAGGTAGGGTAGGAAAACGACATATTTAAGCGCCTGAACTAAGTAAAGGACGAACAACTTAGTTGACGAGGAGGAGGTTTATCGATTTATCGGCGGATACCTCCCGGTTGCACTGATTACGACCGCAAGCATATACGAAAACAAAGAGGTGACTTTTTGCACAAGCGTATGTGTATAATCAGCAAAAAAAACAACTTGGCAAGGGGGCGAGTAAGTCCCCATACTTCCTTGCCCCCTTATTATTAGGGAGGACGAAGAAACATGTGCGGAATTGTAGGATATATTGGTCAACAGGATGTAAAGGAAATTTTATTAAAAGGGCTTGAGAAACTCGAGTATCGTGGTTATGATTCAGCTGGAATAGCAGTTGTAAATGAATCTGGTGTACACGTATTTAAAGAAAAGGGACGAATTGCTACATTACGAGAAAATGTAGATAGTCACGTAGACTCATCGATGGGGATTGGCCATACAAGATGGGCTACACATGGTGTACCTAGTAAAACTAATGCGCATCCTCATCAAAGTGCATGTGGTCGATTCACGTTAGTGCATAATGGTGTAATAGAGAACTACTTATTGTTAAAGAATGCATATTTACAGAATATCACTTTACAAAGTGAGACAGATACAGAAGTTATTGTCCAAATGATTGAGCAATTTGTCGTTGAAGGTTTATCTGTAGAAGAAGCCTTTCGTAAAACAATGAGTGAGCTGAAAGGTTCATATGCGATTACAATGATAGATGCAGAAAATGATGAGACGATTTATGTAGCCAAAAATAAAAGTCCATTATTAGTTGGAGTCGGTGACAACTTTAATGTAGTTGCAAGTGATGCAATGGCGATGTTACAAGTAACAGATCAGTTCATCGAATTAATGGATAAGGAAATTGTTATTGTTACAGCGCAGCAAATGGTTATTAAAAACTTACAAGGTGTCGTCAAAGAACGTGAGCCATTTACTGCAGAGCTTGATGCGAGTGATATAGAAAAGGGAACATACCCACACTATATGTTAAAAGAAATCGATGAACAGCCACTTGTCGTGCGCAAAATTATTCAACAATATCAAGATGACCGTGGAAAATTGGCTATTGATCATCATATTAGTGAGGCATTAGACGAAGCAGATCGCATTTATATTGTAGCTTGTGGAACGAGTTATCATGCCGGTTTAGTCGGAAAACAATTTATTGAAAGAATGGCTAAAGTACCAGTTGAGGTACACGTAGCAAGTGAATTTTCTTACAATATGCCACTGTTATCGAAAAAACCACTGTTTATTTTTATATCTCAAAGTGGTGAAACAGCCGATAGTCGAGCTGTCCTTGTCCAAGTGAAAGAACTTGGTCATAAAGCCTTAACGATTACAAATGTACCGGGTTCTACACTATCACGTGAAGCGGATTACACCTTATTGCT
This sequence comes from Cytobacillus sp. IB215665, assembly GCF_033963835.1. Classification (NCBI taxonomy): domain Bacteria; kingdom Bacillati; phylum Bacillota; class Bacilli; order Caryophanales; family Bacillaceae; genus Cytobacillus; species Cytobacillus sp. IB215665. The sequence goes on along the minus strand of NZ_JAXBME010000017.1, from coordinate 101,997 downwards.
ACATGCTGGACCTGAAATAGCAGTTGCATCAACAAAAGCATATACTGCCCAAATCGCTGTACTGGCGATATTAGCTGCAGTAACAGCTGAACGAAAAGGTGAACGCTTAGATTTTGACCTTGTGACAGAGCTTGGAATGGCTGCAAATGCAATGGAAGTGCTATGTAATGAAAAAGAAGAATTTGAACAAATTGCACGTGAGTACTTGTCAACAACGAGAAACTGCTTCTTTATCGGTCGTTCAATAGACTATTATGTAGGACTTGAAGGTGCACTTAAGTTAAAAGAAATCTCATACATCCAAGCAGAAGGCTTTGCTGGCGGAGAGTTAAAGCATGGAACAATTGCCCTTATTGAAGACGGTACTCCTGTCATTGCACTTGCCACACAAGACCATGTCAACTTAAGTATTAGAGGAAACGTAAAAGAAGTCGTTGCACGTGGTGCTAATCCTTGTATTATCACTATGAAAGGTTTGGAGAGTGATGATGATCGTTTTGTCATCCCTACTGTTCATGAGCTACTCACACCACTCGTATCAGTCATTCCTTTACAACTTATTTCTTATTACGCAGCCCTACACCGCGACTGCGACGTTGACAAACCTAGAAACCTTGCCAAATCAGTAACTGTTGAGTAGGATTGATTAAATTTTAGAAAAGAGTTGTCATATTACAACTTAGTCGTGACTTATACAACTCAATCGTGACCTAGCGTTGTACTTTATTAGTATAGTATTGGATGCTTGAATGGATAAACTGGTTAGTATCAGAGTGCTAACCAGTTTTTTTATATGCATTTAAGAACCTAATTAAACATGCCTATTCTCTACAGACACCGAAGCTCGAATGGTATTTTAGTGTTGATATTGTTTTATTGAAAGTAAGTTGTACTCTGAATATTCAAAGGGAATGTCTCAAAAATTGAGATATTCCCTTTTTTTAATTAGTATTTAAAAAAATCGATCATTTTCTTCCTATGTTATTCCATATTCGCGCCATATTGTGGAAGACTCGAGTCATAATAATCTTAAAAGAGAATAACAGTCTTCAAGAAAACTGCCCTATTGCTCAATACCAATTATTTCAAATATCAGACTTTTACTCAAGATATATTTCCATAAAAAAGAAGCTTATCTTGTTGCAGATAAGCCCCCGTTAGAAAATATTTTATATGGTAACTTTATTTTATCAGAAGTGGTCCTTACTTAAATTCCAATATCAAAATAACCTGTAAAATTTCGTCGGCTTTTTCATCTTAGAGTAAGGGTTTATCCCGGCCTCTTTAAACTACTATCAATACAATAATCTAGTTACTCTCTTACACTACCTATTTTAATCTTTGTCTTTAACTCATCTAACAATTCATTCTCTAATATAAAATAACCAGGATTAACTATAGTTACATTAAAAAGGTCTTGCTGCAAAGTATTCAATTTATTTAACTCTTTTTTGGCTGTTTGTAACTCTCCATCTAAAAAGTCGATAATACATTTAGCTCTTAAAAACCCATATTCGTTAACATTGTTTGAAGGATCTAGTTTACTATATAAACTTTTTAGTTTATAGTAATCTAAGTTATTTTGTGAGTTAAGAAATTCAACCATGATCCGTGATGAGTTTAATATTTCTTTTAAGTCTTTACTAGGGTCAAAACGCATTAACTCCTTTAAAGTTAATAAACGTTCTTCATTGGTATCGACATCCATCCCTTGATAATAAATTAAAGTATGAACATGTTCCTTATACTCAAAGGAATTATCAGATGTCATTAAATTATTCTTTAAATATTCTACTGTCTTAATATCCCAATCTTTTGGTCTTCTCACACTTAAAAGTTCATTCATTATAAGAAAAGTGTTTAAATACTTTTTTGTATTTAAATCATTTTTCAATAAAGTTAGTAACTCTTTTCCGTCAGTTTTATTGTTTTCATCACCAAGTGGAAGAAGTGTTGCTAAAGATATTAATATATTTATAAGAAAGAAAGTGTTCAGAAACTCTATATTAAAAATAGAACCCAATGTTAAAAACAGTGTTGCTAACATTATACTTATTAATGGGCCACCAGCAGTATAAATTATTAATTTTTTTCTTATCTTTGTCTTATTGGTCAAATAAGACCGTGTTACTCCTCCAGCCAATTCCCAATTATCATTTTGAAAAATCTTTAATTTCCCATTAGATTTATAAATTTTAATTGGGCCTAGAATAACAAATTCAAAATCGAATCCCGCTATTTTTCCAGCTATTACATGTCCAATTTCATGTAACAAGAGAAATACAAACATAGAAAGTAACAAAAAGATACCTCTATAGAAATTCTCTTGGAAATCCATAATTAAAGAAAGAACATAAATTACCATAATAAACAAAGGAATAGCAGAAACTGGTTTCAACAATACACTTTTGATATTGGATCACTACTTTCTAAAAATATACTAACCTATTCTTCTCAAGCATTTTGCTATTAATTACATCTTGGAAAGAATCACATTCAAACAATCCATTGTTCTCCCAATATTGATATTCCGTATGATTAGGTGGATAATCACTGTATACATACTTTAAACCTTGGTTGGAAGACGTGTTCTAATTCGTCTGTACTTTTGACTTTTTTGGTTTCATTAATATAATCATAAATATTAGAAGCAAAACCTGTTAACTGAGAATCTGTAATTTGAGTTTCATGATCAAGACCTATTTTTTCAACAATATAGAGCCCTAGATAATTAACAATTTTACGTAAATACGCATAAACAAATTGCATACCATTATTTGAACATGAGGACACTACAGTCCCTGGTTTTCCAGTTAATCTTAATAAATGTGTCCAATAGGTTATTCTATCGATAAAAGCTTTCGTATCACCTGAGACATTGTGACCGTAAACTGGACTTGCAACAATAATATAGTCTGCAGTGAGCATACCCTTTTTTATAATTTTCATGTTATCACTACTATCATCTTTGTCAATTTTACACGTGCCATATTCAAAGCATTGCGTACAACCTGTTGAGTTATACGGTGTATGAAAATCAATTATTACTTTCTCCTTAGAAACTTGATTAAATCTCTATGAGTTTATTTATAAAAACGTTTAAACTGGAATTCTCATTTCCACTTCCAGAGTAAATGAATATCTTTTTCAAATTATACACTCCCCATAGTTAAGACTGAAGGTACTTGATTATTGGAATGAATTCTCAAAAATTGATATCCAATTCCTGATAATCCATTAAACAATGAAATATTTGGAAAACCATCTATTGAATCTACTCTATATCCGTTATTAGACTTTGAATGTTTTATTACTTCATTTGCTATAATTTTTGTACAGTTAAGGTAGTAACTATCTCTTGTTAGTTCAAAATAATGTAAAAACAATTCTACCGTACCAAAATTGCCATGACAAAGTCCATCAAGATTTTTGTAATACCCGTTGCTTGCAATTTTCATTACTTTCTTAAATTTGTCATACAATTATGTCACGACTAAGTTGTAATGAGGCTAATTATTTGGAACGGTATGATAGGTGTTAGAAAAGATATTATGTCATGACTGAGTTGTCACACTACAAGAGTTCTCAAATTACAGCTTAGCTTTATTAGTATAATATTAAATGATTGAATTCGAACAATGATTTTATAATAAAAAACTGGTTAGTTATAGTGCTAACCAGTTTTTTTGCATGTATTTGAAAATGTAATCAAACAAGTCTATGTTTTAGCACGTTTGTGAAACAAAAAGTAAAAAGGATGGTACAGTAATGGGCATTTGTAGAATGTATTATCCTTATTTTTAGACTTTTTACTATTTAGATCTTGATTATTTTTACTACAACTGAATTTTTTCCGACTCTATTAATCATTGATAAAAACAGATGGTGAAAAGGCCATATCAATACTTAAATTGTCATTCAAGCTCCAGAGTCTGGACTTTAGTTTCATTTATCTACGTGAAAAAAGTAAACAAATAAAGAGCCAAGCAAAGCTTGATCAATCGGTTGTTGTTGCGGAAGAGGGGTTATCAGCACTTAAATAGCTTAGCATTGTAAATCCGTATGTTCGGGATTGGACCCCTATTTGATGAATAATGAATAATGACTATGATATATTATTAAATATAGCTACTTAGAGGATGTACTATTTGGTCAGAAGGAGGATATAAGTTGTGAGTGAAACATGCGTTCCAACTGGTGTTGAGTTAAAAAGTACTGATTTTGGTTATACACTGTCCTTGATAGGCGGTAAATATAAAATGATTATTATGTATTGGCTTTTTGAAAATAAGGTTATGCGTCATAATGAGTTGAAAAGGTGTATTGCTACAATTCCATTTAAAACGTTAAGTGTCATGTTGAAAGAGCTTGAAAGAGATGATCTCATTATACGAAAAGAGTTTCCCCAAATACCTCCAAAAGTTGAATATTCATTATCTGAACGAGGGCTTTCCCTCATTCCGTTATTAGATATGATGTGCGAGTGGGGAGAGAAAAATCGTTTGTCAGTCTCCGAAGTTGGCAAGTAGGAGTTATAACAAAAAAAAGTATTCTCTGAATTAGAGAATACTTTTTTTGTTATAGTGCCTTAAGAAATTCTAGATAATCATGAGCACTTTGTTCAATTTCACTCTTGGATGGTTCATATTCTGCTCCATAAAACGCAAAGAACGAACGATAATCTGCTTTGCAATATAAAGCAGTTGTTTTAAATGGAACTAAAATCTGTTCAAGTGTGAATTGATATCTTCCATTATCACTGTAATCTTCATTTCTTATTCCGGCAGATACAGCAAGAGCAAGCTTACGACCTTGTAAATTATCTCCTCCTTGACCAAAGGCCCATCCGTGAGCTAAAACATCGTCCATCCATTGTTTAAGAAGAGGTGGGCAATTAAACCAAAAGATAGGGAACTGAAAAATAAGATTTCCATGAGATTCAACCAATTTTTGTTCTCTTTCTACATCTATTTTTCCATCAGGATAAACTTTATATATCTCATGGATAGTATATTGTTCAGGGTGTTTTTTTAATTCTTCAACCCATCTATTATTAACAACGGATGTTTCTATATTTGGGTGTGCTATGACAACAAGAGTCTTCATGTCATCCTCCTAAATTTTATTTATTTCAACCTCGGAATTTATTATAAACTCAACAGCACATATATGTAAGTACGCACAATTAGTACAGGTACTTACCTAAAGGTAAGTATTATTGATCTTTCCTCCTTTGTGAGGGAGCTGGTTTTTCAAAACGGAAGTCACCCACAAGGAAAATACCAATTTATATTTGTTTGAATCTCCTACATATATACAGTCAATTGACTACACACACGTCTATACATACTAATTTCAATCTCATAATATAAAGAAAAAATGAGGTGAAAATGATGTATAACGATGAAAAAGATAGCGTTTGTAACAGCTATAAGATCATACCTCCACCACCACAAGGAAAACAGGGTCCAAAAGGACCACGTGGGAAACAAGGATTACAGGGACCGCAAGGAGAACAGGGACCGCAAGGAGAACAAGGACCGCAAGGAGAACAAGGCCTGCAAGGAGAACAAGGCCTGCAAGGAGAACAAGGCCTGCAAGGAGAACAAGGCCTGCAAGGAAAACAAGGCCTGCAAGGGGAACAAGGGCGGCAAGGAGAACAAGGTCTACAAGGAGAACAGGGATTGAAAGGGGAACAAGGGCCACAAGGAGAAATAGGTTTTCAGGGACCACCAGGAGAACAAGGGCCACAAGGGGATAGTTCGGGCAGTCAGGTTGTCCTTTTGCAATCATTATTGGCAACAAAGAGCAATATCGAAGCGGTTGTGGAAAAGGAAGTCTCCAAAATAAGTGATTTATACAACGTTATGAAGTTTGAAGAACAGCAGAAACTATTAGACGAAACATTAAAGATGATTGATGAAAAGCTAATGGTGTTGCTGAATCAAAGTATGGAAGCAAAGAAACAAGCCGTAGCCAAGAAAAAAAAATGGTGGAAATTTTGGTCATAAACATTCTATAATTGCACATAAAATTATCATTAAAAATGAGCACTATTTTATCCTAGTTATCTTGAGCTTTCCTATGTAACTATGGGGTGTGTATGTGACGATTATTGACTAAATGCTTTTAAATGAAATTATCTTTTTTTTATGTACTATGCTGCGTATAGATATTATAAATATAAAACACCGTGCTAGAGCAAGCGATTGACTAGGTGGAGCTACAATCCCATCCAGTAATAGACTTTGTACCCTGTCCTAGAAATTGTGGGCAGGGGAATATTAGAGGATAATTAATCCAAATGTTCTTTATAAAATCTGTGCGTAACCTTTGTTGCTTTTTCGATTACATTATAGGACATGATGTGCATTAAATCATTTTTTATAAAAGATGAGATGCCCCGAATACTAGTTATATTCATGTTTAGCTCTTATTACGAAAAGCAATAAATAAACGCTGAAATAGCCTCTGTGTGTGTCCTTAATCAATATAATGTGTATCTCATAAACAAAGAATCTTGTAGGAAAAAATAAATAACCCGAAAAAGAAGTGACTCCCAAGTTGCATGACGTCATAAGTTAGGTCGAAATGTTATACTATTTAATAGAAATCGAGATCATAAACGAGGTGATTCGAGTGAAAGTAATCGAAACTGATAGATTAATTCTTCGGTGGGTAGAATACAGTGATGATGCATTTATCCTAACATTATTGAATGAGCCTGGATGGATTCAATACATAGGAGATAAGGGAATTAAGACATTGGATGATGCGAAAGATTATATTGCATCTGGACCTCGAGCGATGTATGAACGAGAGGGTTTTGGCCTTTTCTTGACAGAGACTAAGGAAGATCACACTCCGATTGGTTTGTGTGGGCTGATTAAGAGGGCCGGTCTTGAGGATGTGGATATTGGTTTCGCATTTCTGGCTGACTATCAATCTAAAGGCTATGCGTATGAGGCAGCTAGAGGGACAGTGGAATTTGCTAAAAGACTGAACTTAAACCGTCTTGTAGCAATCACCTCGAAAGATAACTACTCGTCTGCCAAATTATTAGGGAAGCTTGGCATGGAGCTTGAAGGGTATATGACACTTCCAAATGATACGGAAGAGCTTAAATTATTTGCTTTGAATATATAACACTACCATGATTCATTAGAAAATATTTTTTATGGGATTGTTTTGGCCTTGGTAGGTGTTAAAAAATATCCTCCTTACTAAGTACGAATGATGGATTGCTCTATGAAAAGCCTTTAAACACAGTAGAGGAATGGTCAGAAAAAATAAATATGATTACTGGGTATGATAAGCAATTTCTTATTGAAGCATTAGAAATATATAAAGATTTATTTGAGTTAAACTCTCGGTGATCTTATTAAAAAAGTGGCGCTTTTTACTATAAAAAGCGTCTTTCTTTATGACTTGTCCGAGGTTGTTGAGTAACCATACTAGTAATCTCAGCGTTGGTTGTTAAGTTAATGATTATGCCATTCAAGAGCTGCTCATTCATCTTTGTTCATTATTGGCTGAACAGTATTCGTTAATTGATGAAGAATAAATCTATAGATATTAAGCAATGTTATTCAATGTGAAGGAAGTGACCATTGATCTAGGTGAACCTACAAAAACTACATTTAGTGTTATAGGTAATTAACAATGACATCATGAAGCAACGGTTGAAATCACTCACGTGTAAGGGTCTAACAATTACGTGAACGGATGAGTAAAAAGAAGTGTTTGGAGTTGAATGTGAGATTATTAAATGTATTTATTTGTAATTTAAAGGAGTATGTATTAAAATGACTATAGTCATAAATTGACTACAGTCAATATAATGGAGAGGAGGAAAATCTATGTTACGTGAAGAACGAAAAAAAGAATTAAAAAAACAGATATTCCTTAAATCAATTGAATTGTTTAAAGAATATGGGTATGACAATGTGACAGTTGAAAATATTGCTTCTTCATGTGGAATCGCTAAAGGAACATTTTTTAATTACTTTCCGAAGAAGGAACACGTTTTATTGTATTTGGGTCATTCTCAGAATGATTTATTTCAAGAGATCATAAAAAAACATCAAGATTTAAAAATTAAAAATAAGCTTCTACTTATTTTTAAGGAACTATTATCCGTCTATTTGGAAAATACTGATCTCCTAAAGCTTACGCTATCTGAAACCATTAGATCAGCATTAAAGGATGAAACAAGGAATATTGGTTTTTTTAAAGAAAGCTTAGCTGAATTGCTTGAAGACGCTATAACAAACGACATGTTACCTACACATTTTTCCTCAAAGACGATTGCCTCAGTACTAATAGGAATCTATTTTAATACTTTAATTAGTTGGTCTGTTAATGAAGGCCAAAGTAACGATATCTTTACTATTTTCCAAGATCAGTTTGAAGTGGTTTGGCAAGGAATTGATGGAGGCTCGAAGTACGAAAACCTACATTAGGAGGTAATATTGTGCAGCTATTATTTATTTACTTACCGGTAACGATTTTAGGTTTAGTTAGTTTGTTGCATTTTTATTGGCTTTTTGGTGGTACATGGGGATTTCAAGCTTCATTACCAGAAAAAACAGAGGGAGGCACATTGTTTACCCCTAGATGGTTTGAAACCCTCATTGTTGCAGTCGGGTTAATTGGTGTGGGGGTTATATTATTAGTTCAAAATGAACTCATTCCATCTTGGGAATTAAATTCTTGGATGAAATGGGCGAGTATCATTCTTACATTCATTTTTTTGATAAGAGCAATAGGTGATTTTAAATATTTAGGGTTCTTTAAGAGAGTGAAAAATACAACCTTTTCAAAGTACGATACAATATTATACTCCCCTCTTTGCTTGTATTTAGGAATTTCTTTCATGATTTCATGGCTACAATAATGTTTGAGATACTTAGTTAAGTAAGGAGATATGGATTCTTATTAACATGCAATAAATTCTTTAATCGATCTTTAGATATGGGCCTTTCAGGAAGAAGAATGTCATTGTATATGGTTGTTTTCACACTAACCATAAACATGATCGTGGCATCGCTTCTCCCTTAAGGTGATGATAACAAGCAACAAAGTTTACGAAAATAGTTTTAGTAGAGGTTTAATAAATACATTAGCAGAGTATTTAGATCATTTTTTTCATATCGACGTTTCTTTTGGCTGCTTAACTTTGTTTCAATCAACATATACATTGAATAAACAAAGGTTTTTATGACGTTGTCACATTTAAGTGTTGGGGGTCAGGCCCCCAGCGGAATTTCTAAGACAACTGTCGTTCCTTTGCCTTCAGTGGAATGTATTCGAATAGATCCTCCAGCGGCTTTTGCTCTTTCCTTCATACTGAACAGGCCAACTCCACGCGAAATTTTATTAATATTAAAACCTTTTCCTTTGTCTTCAATGACTACACGTATTTCTTCATCCATTTCTCTAATGGTAACAGTTGCGTCTTCGGTATGAGCATACTTTCTAATGTTCGTAAGAGCCTCCTGAATAATTCTATAAATAGTGATTTCTTTGTTTGAGTTTAACCGGTAATTTAAAAAACAATCAAAATGGACGCTAATATGATAATATTCTGTATAACGGACCAAATACGATCTAATGGCAGGTATGAGACCTAAATCATCGAGAACAGATGGACGCAATTCCCAAGAAATATCACGGAGCTCTTCAATAATTTCAGTCGCTTCATCTTGCAGTTGATCAAGTAGTGGATGGTTTATTTCTTCCTTCAGCCTATTTATCGTTATGAGGTGGCTATATAAATTTTGTCCTATGCCATCATGAAGCTCTCGTGATAGGCGTTTCCTTTCATCTTCCTGTATATCAATGATTTTTGTCATCATTTTTTTAAGCTCTTCTTCAGCATTTTTTCTTTGAGTCACCTCATGGCGAATGGCTAAATGCTGATAAGGTATCCCATCCTCATTTAAGAACGGTACAATAGTAGTATCCACCCAATAATACGTACCATCCTTCGCTTTGTTTTTTAATTCGCCTTTCCAAACATGACCTGAGGAAATTGTTGTCCAAAGCTCTTTAAAAAACTCTTTGGAATGATGGCCAGAATTAATAATTTTATGATCTTTCCCAAGAAGCTCGTCCTTTGAGTATTTTGAGATCTTACAAAATTGATCATTAACATAGTTAATGATACCTCTTTGGTCTGTGATCGCGACAATGGAGGAGGCATCGAGTGCAAATTTAAGGTCAACAAGTTCATTCAATTGGTAGCTTTGTTGCTCGTTTAATCTCGACCTATCCTTTACAGTGTATAAGTTCATGAGGAAGAATAACTCGTCATGTAGTTTAAAAGAGCTTATTTTAATAAAAAGTGAAAATGTGTGACCATCACGGTGTCTGCCGTATTGGTGTATAATCTTACCTTCACGGTTTTCATTTATAACTAAGTCAGGAAGTACGTATGACAGCGTCTTTCCGATTAATTCTTTTGCCTTATAACCAAAATTGTTACATCCGTGCTGGTTTATATATGAGATGATGCCAAAACCATTAAGGAGAATGGTAGCATCTCTTGAACCAGGATCAATCTTAGTAGGATCAAGTGAAAGATGATTCCTGTCCATATTATTGGCCTCCAGTTGCATTAAATTAGTCTGTTTAATTTCTCTTCCAATATTTTCGCTGTTTCTCTAACTGTTGCTTGTTCGCGTTCATTTATAGCTCTTTTTTCCCTGTTACCTGCCAATATGACTCCTTTAGGGATGTTATTTGAAAAAATCGGGACAGCATAAGCAAAAAGAATATTTTCAGCAAGCATAATAGGATACTCAAGCGCCTTTCCCAATATTTTTTCTGGAAAATTTTCTATATACATGGGCCTACCTGTAGAAATCACTCTCCCAGCTATCCCTTTGCCAAACCTAAGTGTTATGCGTTTATATTTATCGTTGCTGTTTCCAGCAGCATAATGCCATTTTATGTTGGGCCCTTCCGTATTTTGCAGGGCTAAGCCAATAAAATCGCATTTTAATTGTAATAATAATTTTTCACATACTTGATTAATCTGCTCATCGCAGGCTGCCAACCTACTTACTTTATATTCCATAGCCTAATAACCCCTTTTTTAATGCATAAGCTACAAGCTCTGGACGAGTTTTCATTTTAAGTTTTTCCATCAGATTTCCTTTATGCGTTTCCACAGTTTTAACACTGATGACCAATTTTTCACCAATATCCTTATTAGAAAAGCCTTTAGCAATCAATGTAAGGACCTCTTTTTCTCTATTTGATAATAAGTTAAAAGTGTCGGCATTTCCATCTTTCACATTTCCGAGATATTCCTCCATCAATCGTTTCGTAGCATTAGGGTGCAAATAGGCGTCGCCAATCGCAACAGAGCGAATAGCAGCAACCAACTCATCATGTGGCGCACTTTTTAAAATACAGCCTGATGCACCTGCTTGGATAGCTCTGAATAAATATTCTTCGTCATCATGCATTGTCAAAATGAGAATGGCTATATTAGGCATAAGCTTTTTTAATTCTGATGTCGCGGATAAACCATCTTTACCATGGGGCATACTTAAGTCCATAACGACAACATCTGGATTAAGTTCAAGCGCCTGTTGAATGCCCTCATTCCCTTCAGAAGCCTCACCAACAACCTGCATATCCCCTTGGTTGTTTAATAGCATTTTTAATCCCATTCGTACGACAGCATGGTCATCGCATAGCAAAATTGTAATCAATCCCGCTCCCCCTTACTAATGTTTGCACTTATATTATAGTCATTATGTTAAAAAAGAAACAAGGGAATATGCTATGCACACCCCTTGCGTATATGTATCTCTATAACGGAAGGGAGATGTCTATTGAAGTCCCTTCTCCTATATTAGAAGTAATGGTGCACGTGCCTCCGATTAACACTAATCGTTCGATCATAGCTGCAAGACCTGTGGATTTTTTCATGCCGGTGTTCACATCAAAGCCTTTGCCAGAATCGTGAATGTTTATTTTTAACACCTTAGGTTTCCACATGAAAGTAATATGAGCTTTCATTACATCTGCGTACCTTGCTATATTAGCTAAGGCTTCCTGACACACTCGAAATAGCGTAATGTTTGTTTGTTCATCCATTCTCATTTCATCACCTTCGCTTACTACCTCAACAATAACTCCATATGTTGAAGTATAAAGCTTTAAGTAGCTTTTCAAAGCAGGCAGTAAGCCAAGAGTAGGAAGGGTAGGTGGATGCAATTCGACAGCAAGAATACGCATTTCATTTATTGTTTTTTCTAACATTTGCGTCATATCATCAATATATTCTTTCATTCCTTGTTGATCTATTGCCGTTCTTAAAAATTCCATACTCGTATATAAGCTATAGAGGTTTTGACTCACACCTTCATGTAATTCTAGAGCAATTCGTTTAATTTCATCCTCTTGAGACTGAATAATATATGAGGAAACATTCTTTTGCTTTTTAGGCATGTCTTTCATGCACCCCCCTTATTTCTTTAACATTTAAAGTATGATTGCAGCATACCAGGTCTGATTTATGATGCTTTTGCAACTTCTTTTTCTTTTGAGTGTACCTTTCGCTGATAGTAATACCAGTTTAATACTAATGAAACGACATACAATCCAATAAAGATATAAAAAGCATTGACTGGTGTTCCTGTTGATTCAACAGACCACCCAAATAGTTTTGGAATAAAGAATGAACCATATGCTGCAAATGCAGCCGTAATTCCTAAAACAGGAGCTGCTTCTTTAACAGGGAAGATACCAGGTATCATTTGGAACGTTGATCCAGAACCGATTCCAGATGCAATAAATAACAGTAGGAATGATGCAAGGAAACCAGAGAAAACTTCCATATTTGTAAAATAGATTACACCTAAAGATCCAGAGATCATTGTTATAAATACCCAAGCGGTAACAATTGCTCCTCCGAATTTATCAGACATCCATCCCCCAACTGGTCTTGCTGCTGCAGCAAGAAATGCACCTAGGAAAGCGACAGATAGATATTCTGGGAATTGAGCTTTTAATAGTAAAGGAAAAGCTGCTGCATAACCGATAAATGAACCGAATGTTGCTACGTAAAGAACGGTCATAACCCATGTATGCTTGCGTTTAAGAACAACAAATTGATCTGAAACAGATTGTTTTGCAGTAGGAATATTATCCATTCCAAAATAGGCAACAATGGTCAATATAACGATAGGTACAACCCAGATAAATGCAGCATTGTGTAGCCATATTACTTCACCGTTTGTGAGTTGTTGTCCTTTTCCTAAAAATGCTAAAGATCCAGTTGCAATAATAAGTGGTGTTACAAATTGTACTACAGACACACCCATATTACCTAATCCACCATTAATACCCAAGGCCGTTCCCTTTTCTTTCTTAGGGAAGAAGAAGCTCATATTAGCTGAGCTTGATGAAAAATTCCCTCCACCAAGGCCACAAAGCGCTGCTAGCAATAGCATAACTGAATATGGAGTTTCAGGGTTTTGAACCGCAAACCCAATTCCGATAGCAGGAATTGCAAGGATTGCTGTTGAGAATACTGTCCAGTTACGTCCACCGAATGTTCCAACGGCAAAAGTATAAAAGAATCGTAATGTTGCGCCTACAAGTCCAGGAACTGCAGCTAGTGTAAACAGCTGCTCAGCCGTAAAGTTAAAACCGATATCATTTAATCGGACAGCTACTACTGACCAAATTTGCCATACAATAAAAGCCATCATTAATGTTGGAACTGATATCCATAAATTTCTTGTCGCATGTTTTTTCCCTTCTTGCTGCCAAAACTTGTCATCTTCCGGGTTCCACTGAGTAATTCGTTTGTTCTTACTCATGTTAGTCACTCACCTTTCTAATTACGTAATATAATGCATGTTCTGAATCAAAAGCTTTCCATTCATTATCGTGTTTGTTTACACTTGAACTTAACGGGACTGCAAAGAAGTTCATGTGATCAAAATAAATGCGCAAATGAGTTTCATCTGGACACAAAGCTGTTTTTTGAATGATTTTAGGTACAAAGGGAGCTTTGTCATCATCCTGATCATCGAAAATAGCTACCTCCACATTTTGTAGGACAAAAGAATTCAAGTCGTTTTTGTTAACGAGTTCCACAAGTGCTGCACCCTTTCTTAGGAGGATATATATATATTTTGTATCCTTGTAAATATTCCCAAAATTGGTCGCGAGCGTGGTCTTCGATATAATGGATTGTTTCTTCTTCAGATTTCCATCTGCTCATACCCTTAACCTCTGCTACGACGATATCGATGCCTTGCTCGTTCTTTTCTTCAAGATACCAGTTTAAGTTAACCTCATTGAATAGCTCGGTTAGCATAGGCTCAACAACAGCTATAAAGTTGCCAGTTGACTTCCTTACGAAACAAAAATCAATATAAGTTTCACTGTTCATCACACTCACGCCTCACGTTAATCGTCTTTTTATAAGCTAGTATTGCTAAGGGGAATGATACAAAATTTAAACCGGCAAAAATCAACACATTTACGTAGTTTTCATAATAGTATTGATGAACCATATACTGGGTAAAGACAATATTTAATAATAAAATAGCGCTTAAGATGATTACACCTATATAGCTACGTTTCATAACGCTTCACCCTTTCTGCATAAATTGCACCGTTTTCAACTTTGACCTTTATTTCAGGCAGAGGTCTTCTTGGAGGTCCTGCAGTAGGTGCACCTGTTTCAACATCAAATTTGCCATGATGGCAAGGACAAATCATTTCACCTTCCTCCTTCACCCAGAAAACTGGGCAACGTAAATGTGTGCATGCATTCTGATATGCAACATATTTGTTTTCTGCCAAGCGAATCAAAATGGCGTCATCATGCTCACTAGGGAACTTGAATTCTACTGCATCACCAATTGGTAAGTTGCTTACGTCAGTTATTTTCTTAAGTGGATATTCTTTGTCTCCTAGACCCATTAATTCTTTAGCTGCTACTGCTCCCCATGGAAGTGAAGACACTGCGAATACACCTGCAGCTCCAACCAATGTTTTCATAAACCCGCGTCTGTCCAGTCTTCTTTCATTATTCCGCTCTATATTATGAGTATAATTATCTTCATTAAAGGGAATTTTGTTGTTATCAGACATCCCTCATCCCTCCTAATATAACTTTGTAATGCCTTGCAAGATCCCAGGAAGATTTACTTTCACGTTTGTTTCACCTTCTAGGTATGGCATGCTCGTAACCCATTTGTCGTTATCTAGGTTAAACTGCTTCTTTTTGTTTGCAATTTCTTCTTCTGTCAACCATTGAAGTGTGTTGGAAGGGCATACGCTAGCACACATAGGTGGAATGCCGTCTTTTGTCCGATCTATACATAAATCGCATTTATACATTAAATTCTGTTCTGTATCAAATTTCGGTATGCCATAAGGACATGCGATTGTACAGTTTTGACAGCCGATGCATTTCTCAACAAGTGCTGATAATACTGCCCCTGTTTCATGTATTTGGATAGCCTGGGCTGGACAGCTTCTTGCACATGCTGGATTTTCGCAGTGTAGACACATAAGAGGCATCGTCTGCCGGTTAACAAGAGGGTTAACATCATAAACGTAGTTCCTGTTACGTTCTTCATGCCCACCACATTGCGTACATGCAGCGAGGCATGAACGGCACCCTATACAGTTTTCAAGTTCTAAGTACAGCCTCTTTTTCATTTATTGCACCTTCTTTATTTCGACTTTTTCCAATTGTGCAGCACACGCCTTAAATTCTGGCATACGGGACATAGGATCTAGTGCTGCAATTGTTAATAGGTTAATAGAATCCTCGTTACCAAAGTGATACGGAACAAAAACGGTATCCTTTCGAATCGCTTCTGTTATTTTAACTTTATAAATTGCTTCGCCTCTTCTAGTAAACAAGCGGACTTGTTCCTCATGGTCCATATTGTATTTAGCTGCTGTTTCCGGATGAATCTCCACAAATGGCTCTGGGCACATGTCATGCAGGAACGATATTCTCCTTGTTTGGTTTCCTGATAGATAGTGATAGACAACTCGTCCAGTTGTTAAACGAAGAGGATATTTATCACATGGCTCCTCTGCAGGAGGACGATAAGGAAGTGCACATATCTTTGCTTTTCCATCTGGATGATAGAATTTCTTATCTAAAAACATATGTGGAGTACCCTCATCATGCTCATCCTTACAAGGCCAAAACACTCCATCCTGCTTATCGATTTTGTCCCATGTTGCACCATAGTAGTCTGCATTACCACCTTTTGTTGCCAATCTGAACTCATCTGCAATAGCTTTAGCTGTTGTCAAATGAGAGAAATATTTACCACGTCCTAGGCGTTCAGCAAGTTCAACTTGTATTTGCCAATCAGGCTTCGATTCTCCTACAGGCTCTTGAGCTTTATTAATCTTGATAATACGCCCTTCAATATTAGTAACTGTTCCTTCATCCTCTGACCAAGTGACTGCAGGAAGAACGACATCGGCAAATTGTGCTGATTCTGATAGATAGAAATCCGCACAAACCATAAAGTCTAAATTCTTTAATGTTTTGCGAACATAATTTAGATTTGGTGCAGAAACTGCCGGATTAGAGCAGAGGAGGTATAAACCTCGAATCGTTTTCTCCTCCATCAGCTCGAACATTTCATAAGCTGATACACCAGCTTGTGGCATTTCATCAGGTGTAATATTCCAAACCTTGCATATTTCTTTCACATGTTCAGGGTTAGTAATCTTACGGTATCCTGGAAGCAAGTCTGATTTCTGTCCATGCTCCCTGCCACCTTGACCGTTCCCTTGCCCTGTAAAAGTTGCGACACCTGACTTCGGACGGCCAATTTTCCCTGTAACAAGCGCCATATTCGTATAACCAGAAACATTATCTACCCCTTTGTGTTGCTGCTCCACTCCACGGGCAAACATAACAACTGCATTTGGTGCCTTACCGTACAGCTTTGCTGCACGAATGATTTTTTCAGGTGCTACACCTGTCAGCATGCTCGTGTATTCTGGCGTGTAATCTTTCACAAGTTCCTTCGTTTCTTCAAAGCCGTTTGTATGGTTATTGATAAAATCTTCATCTATATAGCCCAATTGGATTAGCTGATTTACAATGCCATTAGCAAGTGCCAGGTCAGTACCAGGCTGTAGATCTAGGTGAAGGTCAGCTCTTCTTGCAATTGGTGTTTCACGCGGGTCAACTACAATGATATAGCCGCCTCTTTCTTGCACGTTCCAAACCCTAAACATGGATGTTGGGTGACATTCAGCAGTATTGCTTCCAGCGATAAATAAGCAGTCTGTCTCATGGATATCTGTCCATGGAAGCGTAGAGCCTCTATCAACACCAAATGTACGGAGGAACCCTCCAGCTGCACTTGACATACAAAAGCGACCGTTATAATCGATATAGCGCGTTCCGAGACCAACCCGAGCGAATTTCCCAGTTAAATAACACTTTTCATTTGTCATGGACACGCCACTGAATACCGATAAAGTATCTTTACCATACTCTTTTTGAAGCTCTATGAATTTCTTTGAAATCAGCTCATACGCTTCATCCCAGCTTGCTTCGCGAAAGCCTTCCGTAGTACCTTTGAGTGCAGCATTATCACGGATCAACGGCTTTAACAAGCGGTCTTTATGATTTGTCTGCTGATAGGCTGTTACACCTTTAGGGCACATTTTTCCGACGGTAACTGGCCAATCATAACGAGGTTCAACCCCGATAATTTTATTTGTTTGGGTATTAACACGTAGATTCATCCCGCATTGCATACCACAATAGCTGCAATGTGTTTTGACTAATGTTTCATTTGGATGGTATACATTCTCAACTTCCTTATAAAACTTATCCCTTTGCATTCTGGTTTGCCTCCTTGACCTTCACTTCATGGGTAGGGAACCCTGAAAATTGTGCGATCCGATACTTTCTTCTGCATGGAAGACACAATTCCGCTAGATGATGACCTTCCTTCGTTGTGAATTGAATATCATTCACGTTAAGAACATCGACGACATCTTGCGATTGTTCTGATGATACAAATTGACCTCCACAAACTTTACATTCTTTCATCGATTGCTCAGCATAATGTTCTCTATAGTTTCGAGCAAGTACACTCATTGGACGGAATGGAATGTGTGCTAGCTTGCCGAATGGAAGATAGATTAACGTAATAATGACTGACCACTGATGAATTAATGACATTGCTGGCTGTCCCGCACCGTCTAAAAAAATGTTCATAAATGTTAGAGATAAACCTGTTATGCTCACAAGAAGTAGCATATATAGAGGCATGAAGTCATAAAGGAATTTCTGCTCTGCTCTTGCTTGCATATTTTTTAGGCGACGGTACAATGCCATACATACGCCCGTAATGACCATAACCGCAGTAATGTTTAGTGCATTATAAGAAAGATTTGCGATGATGCCCTCCGCAGGGACAGTCATTACTTTTATGCCGAACGCAATAATGTTATAGAAGCCATTGTCATCCATCGTAAAATACATCCATCCGAAAACGAGAGGGAAAGTGACGAGGCAAGATAGAATACATCCCCATCCAATTAACACGTGTTGAGTCCATCGGTAAATTCCCCTATTCCAGATGAAATTGTATGTTGCAAGATGATCAACGGAAGTTTTTGGTGTAGACTTTCTAAATAACAATTTCAGCCCTTTTTTCAAAATGATCTTTGTTGGTGGACGTTCTCCCCAAGCAATAAATCGGTAGAAGAAGCCTCCTAGAAAGACGATTGTTCCAACCATATATCCATAGAGGTTCAAATCTATATGTGTAAACATCCTAGTCCCTATAAAAGATAAAATTGCAAGTGCTGTTACTGATAAGAACATTGACTTAGCAAAGTTCGATGCAAACGCATTGTTTAGTTGGCTTCCTGTTTTTTGATTGACTGCAGCTTTTGCTTGCATGTAAACTCCTCCTTATTCACGAACAATTATCATAATTCAATTGTATATGAGGGAAAGGAGATTACATATCGGGGAAATTCTCTATTCGAAGAGGGAAATTCCCCTATTTTTTAAAATAAGTATTTATAAGCAAAATGAATCGATTGCCAAAAGGATAGTAAAGAGAAGGCGGTTAGGGGAGTGTACAAGTAATGACATTATAAAAATGCCATTACCCTGTGGTGATTTACTTTTGCAGTTTGAATTTGGATTGTGGTTGTTCGGACTATTAATCATGCCATTGTTCCAATTGTTTTGTTATATTTCTTCATATTAATAAGACCTCTCAGTAAAATAGCGAAATAGGTGAAACCTTTGTAGCAAGAAAACGTATTACTTTTAAAGGATTTTTTATTAAAAATGGACAGTGTGATGAGTTTTAAGAAAGCTCAATGTTTATAAAAGTAAAAAAGCACGAAATCTAGATGTGTAAGTACTTATCTTAGAACGAAAAGCAACAATCAATACAACAACAGCCGTTATTTACTTAAGTATGGTGCAATTATATGAAGCCCTTCAGGTGGGTGGGGGTCTACTGAATTTAATATAAACTAAAATGTAATACTCATGGAGGAGACTTTATGACTACAGCGATTTTAACAGTTATTTTTATGATTCCTATATATGCATTGTTAATTTGGGCTTATATTTCTCCCGAGGAAAGTATGTTATTTGGGAATAGATGGATGTACAAGGAAGAACCTGAGCTTTCAGAAGAAGTGATTCGCTATAGGAAGTTTGTATCTCTTATGATTATGATTGGACTACCTATTGTAATAATTAGTTTCATGTTTGAGCTCTATTTCCTCAGATTCATCTCCATTATCGGATTAGCTATTGCTTTCATGTTCGGGATATTAAAAATATTTAAATGAAATGAGATGTATAAACGATTAGATGCAGTAGCTTATGAAGCTGCTGTTTTTTTGATGTTTATGAATTTATAGTGTAAAAGATATCTTAAATTATGTAAGTGTCGGTTATGATGAGGGACGATTATTCAATAATTTACGAAAGTCTTATATATTGCTCATGTTACTAACATAAGACAGCAGAAATAAATTTATACAGTTGTCATCAAATTAATGGGGAAAAGAAGCCACAAACGTTAAGTTTATATGGCTTTAGACTTTAAACAACATTTGATGTACAAAAAACTATATAGAAGGTTTATATAGTAAAGAGTAGAATTATTAATTAACATTCTATTTCTATTGTTTAGTTAGGTTATAGGAAATCTTATCTAGCATTTATTGAGAAGTAATTAAATCTACTTCATTGCTCAATTCAGATGGTAACAATGTAGTTTAATTGACAGGAGTTCTCAAAAAACTCTTAACCTATTTAATAGGAAATTACATTGTAAGTGAAAGAACAGAAATGATTGACTTTAGAGTAGTTGAAAGGGGTGAATGGATATAAGAGTTCATATTATTGGTGGAGCAGGGAGTGGAAAAACATATACTGCTAAGCAGTTAAGTGAAATGTATAAAATACCACACTTAGATTTAGATCAAATATTTTGGGATCAACAAGCAGAAGAGTATGGTATAAAAGCTTCTGCATCTATGCGGGATAACAATTTGAAAGGGTTTGTGGAACACCCTTCATGGATTATAGAAGGAGTATATTTCACTTGGTTAGCCCCTAGCTTCGCACTCGCTGATCAAATATTTGTCCTTCAAACACCGTTATCAATACAGGAAAATAGAATTTGGAGTAGGTTCCAAAAAAGAAAAACAGGTTTATTACCTTCAACTAAAAAAGAAACAACTCAAAGCATACAACAATTAATTGAATGGAACAAAAAATATAATCAAGACTTCCTACCGAATTTTATTAGAAATACGGATTACAAATATAAAATAATACAATTCGAAAACGGTGAAAGTATTATAGAGCATGTTAGCAAATTTTTAAGTTAGTGAGACTTAGTCTATTGAAACTTAACTGTAACTTCACTTGTTTCAGCATTAATAATTTCTCCCAATTATATAAGAATACTGACCATCGTATAAAGTCTATTTCTATTTACGATACAAGCTGTATGATATATGAAAAATGCAATATAAAATCATTGAGCATCTAAAGTGAGTAACTCCGATAAATTCTTAGAATCACATTAATTGTTGAGAACCTTCAATTGAAGGTTCTTCTTTAATATCTTTAGTTGCTACTTGTGCTACATAAGAACAGCTAGACTAGGTTTTAGTGCTAGATTGCCGGTATATATAGAAGGAATATTACTTGTATGATAGACAGCAACCTTACAAAAACAGCCTTGCTGAGAAATTAAAGTGCATATAGTTAGCTACTATTTGTTAATGTATCGACGCTTTCTTAAACTTTACAATGAATGTTCCTATTACGGAGCCGAAAAGCACACTAATAAACAAAAAGAAAAAGCCCATAGCATCCCAGCCATTAAGGGTAAAAAAACTAATTATCGCGAATGCCAAAGTAATAACGGATAAAATTGTTCCTGGTAACCAGTACAATGTTGGCTTCCGCTTGCTAACCAATGTGGAAGAAAACCCAACAATAATAATAACTGCAACAAAAGAATAAACAAAGATTTGCACAAATTCACCTACTTTCCTTTTTGTAGGAACATTTATAGCTCCCTTACCCATCAAATTTGCAATTTCCCTACATCATCAGAAAATGAATCATGAAGTTGGCATCTATTACTATTCTTATGCAGGTCCTTGCTGATTTTATTAACAGAAAAAATACCGATAAGTGTCTTTAAATTACTATAGCTGTTTTCGAGTTAATTTTTATTTTTCAATCTAAGATTTAAGCACGTATCAACCTGGCGTTCATGGGATCTTTTCTACTAATATACAATAATTGAAGTTTCATTAAAACTCTTCATACTGTCCATTTTTAATAAGAATAGCAACAATGTTGTCTTAGTTAAAATAGTTACAAAGAGAGCCATTACTACAACCAAAGTGTTTATATATAGTTGAATAGAAACAAAATTTAACTATTTATTTTTTGTGCAAGGATAATTAATCTGTTAATTGTGGAAGAATATAGATAATAATAAGGGAGGAGAAAGAAAGTGAATCAACATTATACAAAGCAACTTTGTATTAAACCAATTTTTAAGTTAAACATCGTCGTTATATTTTTCAGGGTTTTCATGATTCTTTTCATTCTACTTTCTTGTTTATTCTATTCGGTCAGTCCTGTAAAAGCTGAGCAAGATTATTCAGAGGAAACTACATCGAGAAGTAAGGTTGCATATATAACTATAGATGATGGCCCTTCGGAATATACTGAGAAATTTTTAGATCTATTTGATAAATATAATGTAAAAGTAACCTTCTTTATGCTCGATGGCTATATGAGAAAATATCCAAACATCGTTAAAGAAGTAATAAAGAAAGGTCACAGTATCGGCCTTCATGGTGTGACCCATGATGCTCGTCATGTATATGCATCACTGGAAAATGTTATTAATGAAATGGAGAAAGAACGAATAACGCTCCAAACAATAACTGGTATTGATACTACATTAATTCGTACGCCATATGGAAGTAAACCTTTTTTTGAGGAAGGGTGGAAGGAAGCGATTCAAGATATTGGCTATCAAATATGGGATTGGAACATAGATAGCGAAGATTGGGTAACCCAAGATGAAAGAATGGTTGAAAATGTTATTAATGATGTCAAGAACCTTGAGCTAAAGAATGAACAACCAGTTATTTTATTTCATGATACAAAAGCTACATGTGAACATATAGAAGCAGTAATTGTTTATCTACTTGATCAAGGATATGATATACGCTCCATTGATGATTCCATACCACCTTTCACTTGGTGATATGGAGTCAGCCTTGTTGTCATACTTTGTGCTGAGCGTACGCTAAACTCAATATTCAAATGAATTTTAAACGTAAGCTTGGGGTTTGGTTGATGGTTATAATCATTTCTGTTGAAAATTTACCTATTAGTAGATAAAATATATTATTAGTAATTTAAGCTTTTTTATATGTTTTGTGGTTGAAATTATACAAATAACTAAAATTTTTTAAACTTGTCTAGTACACGTAGTTATTCTGTTTATTAAAATTAGCTTAGTGAGAAGAGCTTTTACGGGTTTTCATAGTGTTACAGAAGAAAGCTATAACGAGTACTAGAGGTATAATTATTCTTTCATAGTACGAAAACCAATGAACGTATGGTAATTAAGGCTTTCTGGGTACGAAGAATATTATATCCAGTTTAAAGTTTCGAAATGGAGGTAAAAAAAGATGAACGATCCTATCATAATTGTGGGTGCTGGCTTAAGTGGTCTACGTGCTGCTTCTTTATTAATTGCACAAGGCATCAATTGTAGGGTTTTGGAAAGTAGAGGGAGAATTGGAGGTAGAGTTTTAAGTAATTTGGGGCTAGGTATTCACGGTCTTGACAAGTTTGATTTGGGACCGACATGGTTCTGGCCGCACTATGAGCCGGTTATAACTAGCCTTGTTAAAGAGCTTGGGTTACATACATTTGATCAGCACATCAAAGGAACTAATCTTTTGGAACGGTTTAAGAATGAACCAGCACAGAGATATTTGTTACCAGAAGGAGCTGTTGAGAGGTCTACCCGCTTCAAAGGTGGAGTACAATCTCTCATTGATGCCGTGGCAGCTACACTACCTCTCGGGACAATCGAGATGAACACGCGTGTAACAACAATTCGATGGGAAGGTGAAGAAGAAATTACTGTTGAAGCGCTCGTTGGAAGCAAAAAAAAATATTTTCGACCAAGAGCTGTCATTCTTGCATTGCCTCCTAGACTTGTAGCAAATCACATTGATTTTTCACCTTCTCTCTCAACGGAACTTATGGGGAGCCTCCTTAATAAGCCTACGTGGATGGGAGGACAGGCAAAGGTGATTGCGGTTTATGACCGACCTTTTTGGAGAGAACATGGACTTTCTGGTCAAGTAACGAGCTGGATTGGTCCATTGCAGGAAATACATGATGCTTCACCTCAAATTGGTTCAGGAGCACTTTTCGGTTTCTTTAGGATACCTGCGAAAATGCGTCAAGGACTAGGCGAGGAAAAGATATTCAAACTAGTCGTGGAGCAGTTGACTCGGCTATTTGGAGCACCAGCGAATAACCCGGTAGATTTGCTATATAAGGATTGGTCAACTGATAATGAGACAGCGGTAGCAGAGGATATCACTTCACTTAGCGATTTTCCAAGGTATGGTCCACCGACAGGAATTCGTACGTGGGAAAAGAAGTTATTTTTTGCAGGTACAGAAACTGATGCTGAGTTTGGGGGACATCTTGAAGGAGCTTTACGATCAGCTGAGCGTGTGGTATCTGAAATTAATGAAATATACAAAGCTCCATTATAACTTACAATA
Organism: Cytobacillus sp. IB215665; assembly: GCF_033963835.1. NCBI lineage: Bacteria > Bacillati > Bacillota > Bacilli > Caryophanales > Bacillaceae > Cytobacillus > Cytobacillus sp. IB215665. The sequence continues at coordinate 77,640 of NZ_JAXBME010000017.1, read as the reverse complement.
TTCTATTCTGTCTCATTTCAACAAAGCACAGTAAGTCATGATCTGTGCTTTTTGTATTTAAGATTTTGAAATAAATGTTCTTAAGAAATTCTTCATTTTTATCATACTTTAGATTTAAGATTTAGCTTGTACAATAATTAGTATGTAAAGCAAACGATTAGAATCATAGAACAATCATAATTTGTAGCAAATCAAGCTAAACCCAAATTTACAAGGAGGAATAAGTCATGAAAACTGCCAAACAATATATGGTATCTCCATCAGAACCATTCCGTAGATATGCACAGGATTTAGGGATTGATTATTCAAACAAAACAGTAGATGAGATTGAAGATTTAATTGTTGAAACATTAGCTGATCTTGAAGAATCGAAAAAAGTATTCCGACTTGTTCAATTCTTTAACATGATCAGGTTTCGTTTTCATGCGCTTGTTTTAAGAACTTGAACTCATTTTACAATTTTCCATACATCATTATCATAATTAATAGAAACAACAAATACCTCTTTCATTCCAAGCTTACCGCAACGGTTGACGGTTTCTCTTCTAAAAATCTAGCCTTTCATCACCCACTTTTTTTTATTACTGTAATTTGATTATAAGAGCCATTTCCTCTTTTAAAACAGGCTGTTTTCGCATGATCGTTGTTCTTTTTCTACTTGTACTAGGACTTCGCAACAATAAGAAAACGTAGAAGGAACAAGTAGTTAAAGTTCAAATGAATTTAATGTTATTCGTAGTCATCAAATAAGTTCATTTTTGATAAATTAGAGTTTAACACTAAAAAATATATTGTAAAAATTCTTATTATTTGAAATAATTGTATTTATGGTATCTTACCTAGGGGGATCAAGCGGTATTTTCGCATTGATTGTCGTTTTTCGTAGTACTGTAAAACGATAGCTATAAAGTCTATCTTATTACTTTTGATTTAGGAACTATAGCAACAAAGTTTATAAAATGAGTCTTTTAAAAAAGTAGGAGGTATGGTGATGAGTATTCCTGTTTTAAATGAAATTGGGACCGTTTTTATTCCAGTAAGTAATATAGAAAATGCACGTGATTGGTATTGTGACATTTTAGGTTTACCTGTAGACGGAGAAGTTCAGTTTGGTCATATATATGTAATGCCTATGAAAGGTTCGGGTATTGTACTAGACAGTAAAATATTTTCAGAGGAAAATATTTTTAAAACGCCATTATTTCATTTTAATACAGAAGATATTGAGGCAGCTTATACATATATGAAACAAAAAGGGGTTCAGTTAACTTCTGAAATTGAACATAATCATTATTTTAATTTCAAAGATCCTGACGGAAATCACTTAATGATTTGTAAGTGTTAATGTTATGAAAATATCTCTCTAGAGTTCAAATGAAAAACTACTCCCTTAGGATATGAGAGTAGTTTCTTTATATTTTATACGATAATTCATTTTACTTGTTCAAATTCGTTTTCAATTTCTTTAGAGGGCTTTTCTCCTACTAAACTTACGATCACGATGGCTAATGATGCAAAAATAAATCCTGGTACAATTTCGTAAAGATCAAACAGGCCACCTTCAGCATTTTTCCAAAGCATAACAGTCAGTGCCCCTACAAACAACCCAGCAGCCGCTCCACTTCCATTCATCCGCTTCCAAAATAGCGAAAAGAGGATTACTGGACCGAATGCAGCACCAAAACCTGCCCAAGCGTAGCTTACTAGCTCTAGTACTGAGCTCTCAGGATTTGAGGCTAGAAGGATGGCAATAATAGCAATGATTACAACAGATAATCGACTAATCCACACTAACTCACGATCACCAGCTTGCTTTTTGTACAACGATTTATAAAAGTCTTCAACGACTGCACTTGATGATACGAGTAACTGAGAGTCAATTGTACTCATAATTGCAGCTAATATTGCAGCTAATAAAAACCCAGAAACCCAAGGATCAAATAATACTTGCGTAAATTCAATAAATACAATTTCGGGATTTGCTAAAGGTACATCTGCAAAATAGGCAATTCCGACAAACCCGGTAAAAACTGCACCTAACGCAGCTAGTATCATCCAAGTCATCCCTATTAACCTAGCAGTGGGAATATCTTTTACGGATTTTATAGCCATAAATCTTGCTAAAATATGTGGCTGTCCGAAATACCCAAGTCCCCAAGCTAATAAGGAAACAACTCCAATAAAGGTTGTATCGGCAGCAGCATCTAAATAAGTTGGATCAATCGATGCTACTCGATCTATCGTTTCACCGATCCCCCCCATTTCGGTGATGGCTACTATAGGGACAATAACCAAAGCAAGAAACATTAAAATACCTTGAACAAAATCTGTCCAACTAACAGCAAGAAAACCACCTAAAAATGTATATGAAACAATGACGAGTGCACCAATCCATAAAGCAGAGCTATACGATAAACCGAATGAGTTTTCAAACAAAATGGCTCCGCCAACCATTCCTGAAGATATGTATAAGGTGAAAAATATGAGGATAACAACAGCAGACGTGATGCGTAAAATCTTTGATCGATCTTTGAAGCGGTTTTCTAAAAAATCTGGAATCGTAATTGAGTTGTTGGATATTTCAGTATAGGCTCTAAGTCGCCGTGCCACGAATTGCCAATTTAAATACGCACCGATAGCTAATCCTACTGTAATCCATAGCGCATTCATACCTGAAAGGTAGGCTGATCCAGGTAAACCTAATAACAACCAGCTACTCATATCAGAAGCCCCAGCGCTAAGTGCCGTTACTCCTGGACCTAAATTTCTCCCACCTAATACATAATCTGATAAGTTTTTTGTTAAACGATAGGAGATAAAACCGATAACGAGCATTAAAATGAGATATACAATGAAAGTAATAAGAGTTGCTTCATGCATTATGAATTTCTCCTTTCAAGTAGATAAGTCAAAACAGATAATGCGATTAACAAAGGCATACTAAATAGTAATAGATAGGATGTAATTGATAAGCTTGCCATTGATTACCCTCCTTATGTGCTATGTAAAATTATGCTACCACGGTATTGAATGCGCTTTCAATAAGCTTGAACAATATTAGGAGTATATTAACGAAATAGTAAGTATTTGGTATGAATGATGTATATATATCAACTAAATAGCGTCTTATCGACATATAATAGCGTTTATCGTAATTTTTGGATATTTACACCATCGTATAATACTGGTGTAATAAAGGGATATTTTATTGATAGCAGGGAATCAAGTATGAACATTGATAAAAAAATCACTAACCAATTCAACTCTTTGCTCACTCATGTGAGAAATTCTTATCTTTTCATCAATTACAAATATAAATAAAAAAAACATAGTTTACGAAAAGAGTCTTATAAAAAAACCATGTGGGGTAGGCTCTCCACATGGTAATCCTTTAACTATGCTTCTTCAGTTCTTTCTCCAAACCCTATTATATTCCCGTTGCAGTCTTTGATATGGAATTCTTCCATACCGTACCAAGTTGTGTATAAGTCTTTTACGACTTCAACTTTTGTTTTGATTTCTTGGTAGAATTCTTTCAATCCCTCTACTTCTAAATAATAGCAGGCAGATGTCCCAGGTGTAATGTCCTTAAATACAGGCACATCTTCTGCCATACTTTCTGGTGTTTGAAACATTAACACTATATTATCCTTGCTCATAATGGCAAAAACATAGTCTTTACTTTCATTAATTTGATTGTCGGTATTTTGATTACGATCTACAATCATCTCGACCTGAAAACCTAACACATCTTGATAGAATATTATTGATTGATTAATATTTTCCACAATAAAGTTTGTTGTGAATTTTTTTAGTTTCATTAGATTTGCTCCTTTAAATTAATTTCTGATTTTGCTTTTCCAATTGAATTCCTTTTATCTGAATAACGATGACACATGTTCTGTGCAAGCTGGAAAATCTCATTTCGCATAGCTTCTGGTTCTACCACATGAGCATTTAATCCGAGAGAGAAAAAATAGTTCACAGTATAATTCCACTCTGTTGCTGGACACATGTAATCAATTTCCCATTCGTTATCTGTGATGTTTTTTACTAGATGTCCGATATGAGGGTCTTGCTCCAATTGTAATGCACCTTGATAAGTTAATTTTGCAATAACTCGTATAGGAGGGGCAGGGCTTGTTGCGTCCTCTTCACTAGGTTTTTGACTAGGTGTCATGTTGTCTGTTAATTCAATGACTTCAATGTTGTCCATGCGGTCAACTCTAAAAATGCGATCTTCTTGATGCAAATGAGAGTAGGCTTCGCAATACCAAAATCCGTGAGCAGTGTATACTCTTTTAGGGAGGATTTTGACCCAGCGGTGATGATTTTTGGATCTATATTTTATGTTCAACCACTGTGAGTTTACCGTATATTCTAGCAATGACATTAACAAAGGGGTTTTGTAATTTCTATTAGGAATTTCTAATTCGACATGATTAAGAATTGGGTCTATTTGTTCCAATGTTTCATCAGGTATTATTGCTTTGATTTTATCTAGTGCTGTCCATCTTTCTTGATTAAAAGGAGTGTCTTGTATTTTTGTCATTGCACGAAGAGCGAATAGTATAGCTAACCCTTCTTTTACATCAAATTGTAGTGGTGGTAGCTGATAGCCATCCATTAAATGAAAACCTCCACTAGGACCAGTCATAGAATATAGAGGAATGCCGATTTCGGATAATGCTTGCATGTCTCGTAAGATGGTTCTTTTTGATACTTCAAATTTAGCTGCTAAAGATTGTGCAGTTTCTGATTTATGCTGTAATGCAATGAGTATTGCCATCAGCCTGTCAGCCCTTTTCACATTGTGTCACCTCCTTAACAAGTATCTAAAGACATTATAACAAGGTATTAGTGACACTATGTTTGTCATCAATTATAAAAAACTTGAAAGTTGATATCTTTTATGGGTCAAATATAAGGTTTTATAGGTCAAATTCGTATATTATTGTGTCAAAATCTTATATATATCGGTCATTCGACAATATTCTTTAAATCTGTTTGTAACTTTGAAAGGAGATATTCTTCTTACATAGAATAGCTTAACTTAAGGGGAGATGAAACGATGTTAGAGCTAAAAAACATGATAGAAAATCTACCAGAAAACGAAGCAAAGTCATTCTTGTATTTAATTTTACGTAGAATTGATATGGAAAAAGAACCAAGCAATGTTGAGGCACAACATCTCATAAAATATCTTAAACAGACTATTGATGACTTTATTCGTATAAAAAGAGAACAATCTATAGATTATAAAGAGTTTGAAAAAGTACATATCGTCTTTGGTGTCTCAGCTGGAGGTAGTCTTAAAAATGGGTTAAAAAATTTAGACAAGCATCACACTGAGAAGATTATCCATTTCCGAGACACTTTCTCTGTAGGTCCATTAACAGATTTAGAGGATTCTAGCGGTGTAGGCAATAGATATCACTGGTTAGAAAATCATTTAATTTTTGAAGATGGGGAAATAGAGAAAGATATTATACGCTTTAAAGATACAATACGCGAGCTGAATGCAATTCCTTTACATATTCCTATCGTTATTTGGGCTGGAGAAAATGCTCATGAACAAACTGGATTAAGATTTGTTTTGCACTTGTTAAAAGATAAGTGTAACCCTATATTTTGTATAAATTCTTCCTTATCTTATATAGACGTATATAAAAATCATGAAATTAATTATAAGCCTTTGCATACAGGAGAGATTGCTCCTGATAAATTGTTAAGTATTTATGAGAAAAATAGTGAGCTTCAGCAGCCTATGTCTAAGGAAGAACGAATACAGCTCGAGGAAGAATGGGTAGAGCTATCAACGACTCATGAGGTACTGAGAATATGGGAGCAAGGCAAAATACTTAGTGTTGATGAAGATTACTATGATGAATATATTATTAATACCGCAAATGAATTACATCAGGAACGACAACATACTGATTTTTTGAAGTGTGCTACAGTGATAGGTCATGCCATTGGTCATTTAGAGCAATATCATGGTGATTTGTTTTTTGAATATCGAGTGAGACATTTAATCTTGAACGGAATTTTCGAGATCCATGGTGTACCAAAAGCAATGAGGTTTTATAGTGTGAAATTACGTGAAATTTCTTAAACTAACTCTTAATAAAAAATCCAGTTCCTTTGAGCGGAATTGGATTTTTTCTAGTTAACTTTAATTTGTAATGTTTGATGATGAATATCGTCTATAAAAAATAAAAGATAGGAGGCAATGAAATGACCTTTCATAGATATACGTTGTTTTCTGTTTTGATATTCACCTTTGCTATAATAGGTTGTAGCGAATCACAAAGAAACGAACAACCCAACGCTTCGATTGTAACATTAGGTGGCAAAACGATTTCAAGTGTATTAGTCACCATTACGAACAATGTGAACAAACCTCAAATTTATTACACATCAGAAAATTTCATAGCCATTCAAACATTTGTGGCAGCAATTAAAGAGGCAAATAGAATACCTGGTATAGTTGATGTTAGTCGTTCTGACTTTGTGGTTTCATTAAATTTTGAAGATGAATCGACTGAGCAATATTTTTTATGGCTAGATTCAGATAGTGGATCTATTATGAATCGAGCAGACACACATTCATTGTATACATTACCTCACCATGTTATAGAAGAGCTAAACGAATATATTAAGTAGAATTTCTGATTTCTTACCTTTGTCTTTAAAAGAAGGACTTATTGAAAAAAAGTAGAAAATTTATGATGTAGACTTCATTACTTAGGCTCACACAAAATTGAGAGATGATTTGCCAACCTGTTAGAGTGATAGTATCTCTTCTACAAATTAGTTTATAAAGTACATTGACCTTAAACCAACTACAACCTTTATGATAAATTTCATTAGGAGATAAATTTTTAAAAATTGTATAAGGAAAGGCTTATTTCGTCAACTTTGTTGCTGCTTTTCCTAAAAATGGACAATATATATAAGTATTTTTTAAACTCAATAATTTAATAAATTTGCCACGAACGCTAGATATATATGTGCTTATATCTAACTACGAAAAGCAATAATGAATGTGAAAATAGCGTTGTAACAAATATAAGCATGTATATCAATTACGATCTTTTAATCTCCCTATTTTATCTCTTATGAAAATATTTTTTTGAATGAGGTGCTCAATATGTTATGTTCATCTATTGGTTGGGACGGTGGTTTCATTATGGTCGATTCTGATAAATTTGAAGAGGGAGTTGAATGGTATGTGCAGTATATGGGGTGGGAATGTATCGACCAATTCCAAACTCATGTAGGAAAAAAAGCATTCTTTCGTCTACCTATTCGTGATCATTTTGAACAAATTACATTGAAATCGTTTGAATCAAATATAGAGCATTTTCAAAAGAATGCTCAAAATGAAGGTCATGCTCGGCTAACATTTGATGTTGGAGATATTGATAAGACGCTGGATTATTTTCAAACAAACAATATTATTGTTTCTGATGTAAGGGAACTTGCTAATGGGATAAAAACATTTGATATAAGCGCTTTTAATGGTGCGAGATTAACAGCTATACATAACCCCGAGCTTGAAGGAGAGTACCCTCAGGCTAGGTTAATTAAATTTGGAACTACAATATCTACTATTATAGGAGTTTCTAATCTTGAGCGATCGGCAAACTGGTATAAACATAATTTTGGAATGGAAATAATAACTAGCTTTCCAGATACTCGAGCAGTCCTTATGCACGCTTTTACTTCACCATGGAATGAAAAGAGAGAACCAATACCGATATTATTAGAAGAAATGATAGACAGTGATTTTGAACAATCTAACCCAGCTGTACGAGTTTATTTTGATTTAAAACAAAAGAACATGTTTTTCAACACGTATGAATTGTTTAAAGAAAGAGGAGTAACAACGTCCCAAATTGCTGGGAATCCAAATATGTGGGCTGGTTTTCATGTGTATGATCCAGATGGTAACCGCATAAATCTGTGGACGTATCAGATCAGCTAACTTTAATTGGGATGTGAATGTAGATGAAGATAAACGATTTTGCACAAAAAACAGGTATACCATCTAGTACTTTACGTTTTTATGACCGGAAACAAGTTCTTGTCCCTGAAGAAAGATTAGCTAACGGCTACCGTATATATACGGAAAATCAAATTAAGCAAGCTCAGTTTATACATTCGCTTCGACAGGCAGATGTTTCTATCACTGATATTCAACTATATTTAACAGCTGATCAAGAAACAAAATCAAAGCTTGTTGTGGGTTGGAGAGAAAATATCGAATCAAAGCTTTCTGCATTACATATTGCACAAAAGTACTTAGGAGGCTTTCATCCCGAGAATGAAGGTATTTACTTAGTTAAATGGAATGAACCTAGAGATTTTATATGGTTTACACATACAGTTGAAAGAAAAATGAGTCCATTTCACGCATTTATTGAGTCTGATCGAGATAAAGCTCTACAACTTGGTTTGACGATTTTTCCTGAAATTTACATAAGAACACATGAAACAAATAACACTCACATGACAGGAGAAATTGGCTTCCAAATTAAGAGTTATTATAATGAAGTAAGCGAAGAAGGAATTAATTTCGAATCTTATCCACCTACGCTTTTCACTACGATCAAGTATCCTATTCATAATGAGTATATTTGTTTTCATTATATGAAAGTTATCCAGCAGTATGGGTTTATTCCTAAGGGTCAAAAAATGGAGCGTTACGAAAGTGATGATGCTACTTATTTTCAGCTAATGATACCTGTAATGCATTCTGTCAACTAGAAGAAGAAATGATGTGATGTAGAAAATTCATACTGAAAAAGAAAAATAGATTTTTTGAAGCAGGTGAACAATTTGACAAGTAATGTAGATCATGTCAAAGCTGTTGTCCAAGCGGTAGAATATATGAAAAATAACTTAGATAAAGAGATTACGACTGAAGAATTAGCGTCACTTGTGGGCTATAGCTCTTACCATTTTTCAAGGTTTTTTAAAGAAGTAACAGGAATATCACCTCGTCATTATTTGTCTGCGCTACGTATTGAGGCGGGTAAGCAAATGCTTGTCAGACATTCCTCTCCATCTATTGTCAAGACGATGATGTCCATCGGTTTTAGCAGCCTGGGAAGCTTTAGTGCAAAATTCAAACAATTTGTAGGTTTACCACCAAAGCAGTTTCAGGTAACTACAAACGACTTATATCATTTTGTTAATCAATACACAGAAGGAGAAAATTCAGTTATTCAATACTTTCATCCACCAGTTCTCACCTGTCATATAGAAGCACCAGCTGGATTTAAAGGGTTTATATTTGTTGGCTTATTTCCTCGACCGATCCCTGACGAAAGACCAGTTATTGGAACAGCATTTACTCAAAAACAATCGAGCTGTATATTTTCTCAAATCCCTACTGGGACTTATTATGCTCTTGCTGCAGGTATACCACTAAGCTTGAATCCTAAAGATTATTTCTTGCTAGAACATGCTTTACGTGGGATGTACGATGACCCGATTCACGTTACAGGTACTACAGATCAGGAGGTACACATTAAGTTAAGGAGCCCTTTGCCGTTCGATCCTCCGATCTTAATTAACTTACCACAATTATTATTAGAAGAGGTACAAAAAGTGCGGAAAAAATGACTGTTATTACTTGAAAAGGAGGTACATATTAACACGTTTGTCTTAGACTGTATTTGCTTATAATGAGGGGGCACATTCCTTCTTTTCCAATTGCAGAGGATACACAATACCTTGTCCGTAGTTATTATAAAAAAGCAAACTAGGAGAAATTTTATCTCTGAATTATTGTTAAAATAAGGATGTAAACAATAAGGAGGTCATGTTATGTTAAACAAAGTTTGTGTCATTACGGTTAAAGTAGATAATATGCAAGAAGCAATTCACTTTTATACAAAGATGTTGGACTTTAAAGTGTCTGAGCATTATGGTGACAAGATAGTTAGTTTAGTACAAGATGAGGTACCGATTGTTCTAGAGGAAACAGGGACGAAAAATACTGCATCAAACCAAAATGTGTTATTTGGTATTATATCAGAGGATCTTGATAAGGATTTGACGGAGTTAAAATCCAGAGGGGTAAGGCTCCAATTCAGTGAACCTAAACCATGCCCACCAGGTCGTTACCTTGTCATAGAGGATCCAGCAGGAAATCAAATTGAACTTGTTGAGTTTTCAAACTTTAATTGATTATATTTGTACATTCAGAACTGCCAAGGATTTTATTTTCGCTGAGCTTCACAAATCAATCTTTTTACTTTCATGAAGCAAGTGTACGTTATGATTAGAAAACAACAAGGAAATTACTAATCTTAACTAAGGCTCTTTTCTTGAAATTTATTCCTATTGTTTATCAATTTAGTGGTTATATATATTGTTAGTCATCGTTGTACAGAAGAAAAGATGCTACGAACTCAAGTTGTGTACGGTGTATTTTTAAATACGAAAAACAACAATCAACGTGAAAACATCCTAGACTAAAGTCAATAGTGCGTGAGGGTATAGTATATTCTCGCAATCAATAAAATTAATTCTATATATAAGGAGAGGGTTTTGTTGAAAACATCTACAGGAAAAAGTATCTTGAAAAAGGATGTTCTTATTAATGCTCCATTAGATCTTGTGTGGCATGCATGGACGAATTCCGATAGAGTTTCCAAATGGTTTGCACCTATAACTGTAGTTGAACCTAAGGAAGGTGGAGCATTTGAGTTATATTTTGATCCTGAAAATGTTGAAGGTATGAATACGAAAGGTTGTAAAATAAAAAGATTTGTTCCAACAAAGCAATTAGAATTCACTTGGAAAGGTCCTGATCAGTTTGCTTCCATTATGAACAACCAAGATGACCTTACACTTGTAAATGTTCTTTTTGAAGAAGAGGAAGAAAAAACTAAGGTTACACTTGAACATTTTGGTTGGGGATTCGGAGCATCTTGGGAAGAAGCATTTAAATGGCATGAAATGGCATGGCAGGGAGCGCTCGGAAGTCTGAAATCTGCATTAGAGAAGGGTGAAGGCGAACTTTGTTGTCAGCCAGAATAAGCGTATTTAAATGGTGAAGTATACAGCCAATATTAAAGACATCGTAACAATAGTAGGAGCACCAGCTGCTTTAATTACCTTTGAAGGCCCGTATGGAAATAAAATAAGATTGTACGATGAGCTTTAAAATTTATATAGTGATTATATAATATGAGTAATTAGTGCCTATTAGGGGTGCTTTTTTTATTTGATCATTCCTAGGACGAGCTGAAATATATGTCTGTATTATTAATGATAAAACCGTTAAATAATAAATATAAATGCTAAAATGACATATATATATTGCAATAAGAAATATATAGTTGTATAATTTTTACATAAGTTTAAGTGCCAATATAAAACGAGGGGTGAAAATATTGTTAGGGTTGAAAAGACATAAACAAGTTGATGAGCGCCTTTTGAATCTGCAAAACAAAATATACAAAGAGATATATTTCATGATCATGTGTATAACTATTATCTCAATAATTGTAAAGTTTATAGTGTATGGGGTAGGTTCAAAATTTATTTTGACAGAATTGATTATTTTAATTATTACGGGTTTGTATTATATGGTACGAGCGGGGCACTTAGGAATTTTTACAGATGAAGCAGAGATGCATGACCGTAATAGCAAGATAAAGCTATCTACGAAAAATGTAATTGTGGGTCTTATCATTGGAATATTTATATCTGTCATTTTAGCAACAAGTAGTGCCATAAATTATGCAAATAGTAAAGGAGAATCTATCTATTTCTTTATTATTGTGTTCATCGCATCCTTTATGATGTATGTACCTTTTTTTGTTGGTATTATATCCATACCGTTCCTAATTACAAAAAAGAAGAGTGACCAAGTTGTCCGAAAAGGGCTGGAGGATATTCAAGGTGAGTGGAAGTGAAAAACTTAAAACTAAAAATGGCCAGAGTAGAACATGATTTATCACAACAAGAATTGGCAAACAAGGTGGGTGTATCTAGGCAAACAATAGGTTTAATAGAACTCGGTAAGTACAACCCTACATTGCAGTTATGTCTTGCTATTTGTAAAGCACTAAATAAAACGCTAGATGAGCTGTTTTGGGATGAAGATTAATATTATCGTCATTCTATGAATTGCTAATAAAAAACCAATATTAAAAAGAAATAATATTCAAAGTAGAAATATTGAACAGGGGCGTCTATAAGTCAAGAAACTTGACTTAGTAGACAGCCCCTTTTGTAATTTATGCTCTTAGCCACTTCCAAATTTCTTTCGGGCTAGCATTCTTACCATACATTAAAATACCAACTTTAAATATTTTCCCAGCGATTTTCATTAACAACCAAACGCTTATAAGTAATAAGACTAATGAAATAATAATCTCCTTCCATGGCCAAACCTCTAGCATTGAAAGGCGCATTAATAGGACTGTAGGTGAAGAAAACGGAATATACGTGCCAATTATAGCAGCTAATCCTGATGGATTATCTAAAATAGGGCCAATAAATATAAGCGGCATAAATGGCAACATCAATACAAGCCCTTGAAAATTACTAGATGAATTTACATCTTCTACTGTTGCTCCTAATCCTACAAATATAGCAGCATATAGAAGGTAACCAACAATCGCGATGAATAATAACAGTAATAGCTCTGGAACTAATAAATATTCAATGATTGGGATTTCATCGAAATTCAAGACTACTATAGGGCCAATGATCCCTAACCAAACAATTACTTGAGTCATTCCCAACCAAAAATAACCAACGATTTTACCTTGCATTAGCTCTACTGGCGTTACAGATGATAATACAATTTCAGCTACTTTCTCTTTTTTCTCCTGAGATGCACTTTGGAATATCATCATTCCTGTCATGCTTATCGAAAACAAAATTATGCCAGCGAATAGTCCAGGAATAATTCTTTTTAGAGGGTCTTGACTAGTAGCTGTTGCGCTAGTTCCTTCCTTAGCTGTATCTTCTATTAACACAGGTGAAAATACAATTTCACTTGTAACCACTTGCAGTTGCTCAGAGGTTAATTCTAGTTGATTCAACCTTGATAATTGTAGCGGTTGGGTAAAGATACGTAGATCTCTTGAGAAATCATCGTTTATACCTTTACTAGTGTAAACTTGTATATTTCCATTTAATAAAATTGATTTCGACAATGGAATATAAGCTGTATTTTCCTCGATTTTAAGTTGCTCAAGCATTGTTGCTTCATTTGATGTTGTTTTTTTGATGGACCAATTTATGGATTCATCTTGTTTTATAATCTCTTCAATTTGAGGCATGATGTTCAGTTCATCATAAAGATAGACAGTTACTGCTTCATCGTCATTTCCAAGCCCTTCTAATAAAGAAGGTAATGTTGCAAATAAGATAAAAATGATTGGTGTTATGATAAGTGAGATTAAAAAAGATTTATTCTTAATGTTGCGTTTAAATTCCCATTTAGCTACCTTCATACTATTGCGCATTAGCTTCACCTACTGACTGATGTAATTGATTATCGGTTGCAATATCAACAAAGATTTCATGAAGTGAAATACGGTCAATTGATAACTCTTGAATGTTTAGATCGTTTGGAATTTCCTTTAACCAACTGTTTATACTTACATGTTGGGATAGATAAAGTATAGACGTATTTTCATGCTGTTCCACACGTTCAACCATAGGAATATTTTCTAATGTGGCAAGGTCATTATTTCCTAGAATCGTACATTTAAAGTTTGCAAACTGTGTTTTCACCTCATCCATCGTTCCAGAAATAACTTTTCGCCCCTTGTGAATCATAAATAAACGATCACATAGCTCCTCAACTAAGTTCATCTGGTGAGAAGATAATAGAATAGCTGTACCATTGTTAGCCAATTCTTTAATTTCTGTTTTGAATAGCTCTTGGCTAACAGGATCTAATCCTGAGAACGGTTCGTCCAATATTAATAATTCAGGTTCATGAATAATTGAAGCAATAAACTGAACTTTCTGCCCCATTCCTTTTGACAATTCTTCAACAGAAACCTTGTCTTTTCCTTCTAATCCTAGTTTAGCAAGATAGTGTAAAGCTCGTTGTTTGGCTTTCTTTTTTGGATAGTCCTTGAGCTCTGCGAAATAAAGCAGGATATCCATCACAGTAACATTTTTATAGAGCCCACGTTCCTCAGGTAAATAGCCAATTTTGTGGCGTGGAATTTCCTTTTCAGCATGATTATTGAAAGCTACTGACCCTTCGTCAGGATACAAAATACCCATAATGTTTCGGATCGTTGTTGACTTACCAGCACCGTTAGGCCCTAGGATGGCCATGATCTCTCCTTTGTGGACCTCAAATGAAATGTCTTGAATGATGGATTTTTTCTTGAAATACTTCCCTAGCTGATTAACTTTGAGAACCACTTCAGTCATAGCTGTTTTCCCCCTTTTTTAAATCTACGGCTTATTAATTTACCATAATTTAAAGTGAAGTAGTGTCATAATTTGTCGAACATATGAGGGAGTTTTAGAGACTATTGATCTACCAGAGGTGGGAAATAGCGAAACGTGGAGATATGAAAAATTAGATAAACCAAACGGTAATGGGAGATGGTCTAACTATTACGGAGAAATAATTGAAAATTGGGTATTTGAGCAACAACTGTTAATGGCTCTAACATCCTATACATTTTATAAATTTATTGGAATATAATGCTACATGTGATATATTTATAACATGATGTTAAAAATATATCACACGGAGGAACAAATGTTTAAAAATAAATTAGCTTATTTAGGCTTTTTAGGCTTTTTAGGTTTTTTAGGACCCTTTAAAGTGTTAGGACCTATATCAGACAATGCTGCATTCATGTGGGTTTTCTTTATACTCTTTTTATATGCAAAGGTTATTCCAGATGAATTATTTAAATTACATGTAAAAAATGCTGCAACAAAAGCTTTCTTTATCGGCATGATTATGACCTTTGTTATCTTCATATTTTCATCAAATATTACAAATCCTGCATTTCTTAGGTTAATATTATTATTTCCATTTCTTACTTCAGTACTGATTTTTTTTACTATGTTGGAGGTATACGAACGAAGAGAGAAGAAAGGTTTACACAATGGCATTGATTTTGATCACTAGAATGAAAGAATATAGGGCTAAGCACAACATTTCACAAAGTGAGCTTGCTAACGCTGTTGGTGTAAGGCGTGAGACAATAGGGAATATTGAAAACGGTAAATATAATCCGTCTCTTAAATTAGCAATGGATATCGCAAAAATATTAAATACGACTGTAGAAGAGTTATTTTCATTTAAAGATGAGAACGAGGTAACAATATGAGCAAACACAAAAACAATATTTTTGAAGATAACATGGAAAAATATCGAGATCCAGAATACTACGACCTCCAGTTTGAACATTATATGAAAGATTTACCACTACTGTTGGAATGGGCAGAGAAGCAGCAAGGTACGATTGTTGATCTTGCCTGTGGTACAGGTAGAATAACGATACCATTAGCTAAACGTGGCTTTAGTATGATAGGTATCGATATAAATGAGGGTATGTTGAAAAGAGCAAAAGAGAAAACGAATGATACGAAGTTTTCAATTCAATGGATGATGCAGGATTGTACGAAGCTATCGTTAGAAAATAATAGCTCATTTATGTACATGACGGGAAATTCCTTTCAACACTTTTTAACGAATGATTCACAAGATCAATTATTAACTTCGGTACATAGTAATCTTTCAAAACAAGGGATATTTATTTTTGGAACACGGTATCCAAATGTAAGGGAATGGGACGACAAAGCGGAAAAGAAAACTACGTATATTGATAAGCGTAACCGAAGCGTAGTTGAATATCGCAGTGAGTCGTATCATTCTCTTACGCAAGTTTTACATTGTAAATCACGAAGAGAAATTATTAATAATGATGGAGGTGTGATTACTACAGAAAAAGATAGTATTTCGTTACGCTTTGTCTTTCCTCTAGAAATGGAAAGGTTATTAAATCAACATGGGTTCACTATTATAGATGAATACGGCTCTTGGGATCAAACTCCGTTAAATGAAAGTAGTCAAGAAATGATCTATGTTTGTAAGAAAGTATAGTCCTTAATCACTTGGTTAAGCTCTCTAACAAGAATCGAATTTAATCATTTTTAGAATATAAGAATGAAAGGTTTAATTATCAATGTAGCTTTTCATGCCATGATTTATAAATACTTATACATGGCTGAATGGTGAGATAGATTAATTAAATGATTTTAGGAAGAAAATAAGATTAGGTGATGACATTGTATAGAGTAATTCATAATGTACCTGTAAGAGCGTTGCCTCATAAGCTATTTGGCTTATGAGACAGCACCTTAAATGTCCCAACATTATTTGCTATTGTTAATGAACTCTACTACAACACCGTTACCTCTTAATATATGGTTGATCATTTGACCGTTGTGGATATAAACCCTATCACGGAATTCATTTACATCACCATTGCTATATTTAAATTCTATCACTCTTTTTCCATTTTCTTTCGAAATTAAATTAGCAGTTTCAACATCTTCCCATTTGTATAGTTTCTCTTTTGTAGAGGTGGTTTGATTGACTACGATACCATCATTTGTCATATAAAGATAATCATTCATACCAAAGAAGATCAAGATTGCAGATATAACAGTTACAATCAGCATCATACTGTTTGTAATAAGCTTCTTCACCTTTTTACTTGATAAAAAAACATAAAGCATTAAGGCTAGCCCTATAAGACCTAAAGCTATTCCCATTAGAAAGTATGCTGATAGGTTCGGCGCAAAATACCATGAATATTCCAAACCTTCAACAAGCAATGATTGAAAAATCCGAATAATAAAAAAAGGAGCTAGCCAGCAAGATAATAATAAAATGACTCCTATTGAAAATAGTATAGTGTGTTTAGATGAATACATATTATCCCCCTTTTCAAAGTTATAAAAAATTTACCATTTTTCTACTATTTTTGCAATATAGTAGTGAAATTCATATTGAGAAAAGTAGTAAACAAGGACGAACTATTTCCTATCATTTTCATTACTGACTCCGATTGCTACTTCATGTTTCTTTAAAATTTTCTTCATATTATTTTTGTAAACTGCATCCTGAAGCTCAAGCTCTACTCCGTTCGTGTATGTAAGCTTAATAACCTTATGACCATTACCAATGCCAATAAAAGAAGCAGCCTCAATATCCTCCCATTTATATAACTCTTCTTTTAATGAAAATTTATCATTAAGTAATATCCCATCAGTTGTCATATATAAGTAACTATGCAAACTAAAATACATCAAAACGATTGAGGCAGTAGTAAAGATAACTAGTACTGTTCTTGTAATTATCTTTTTCACTAATTTACTTACTAAAAAGACATAAATGAATAGCCCCACTCCAATCAGTCCGAATCCTATGGCTAGCATTATGTACCCTGGAGTAAGAGGGGTGAAATACCATGAATGGTTTAAATTGTCAGCTATACTAAATAACCCTTGGAAAAAATAAAGATAAACAGGAGCGATTATACTAGATAAAGTGAACACCAACCCTATTGCAAACATCAAATTGTGCCTTTCCGAAAACATACTATCACTCCAATTTGTAGTAATTATGTTGAAATATAGGTTATTAACTATCAGATAATTAAAAATCTTATGTACTGAATAGCACTTTTTTCATTTATCTGATTATTTTTACGGAACTAAATAGAAAAAGTTCCATAATATTTAAAAAAATAACAACATTTTCAACAAAATAAAAAAGTAAATTCACTAATGGTCGGTGCTGGGTGACACTATCTGTATGCAATAAGATTTTATGGCATTTTTGCTACTTTTATAATTAATGAGTATTCATAACAAAACATTTTACTGTAATTTTTCAGAAAAAATCAACCAAAACAAAACGATGTATAGCTGGATTGAAATAGCCTATTTGTTATGTTAAAATAAACCAATTTGTGCAAAGGGGGAATTCAATTGAACTTATATTATAGTAATCGTGCTCGAGAGTATGAAAGGATATATTACAGAAATGATGAAGTACGGCAGAAGGAGCAAGCGGCGATTCGTGAATCGATGAGTACACTTTTTGTAAACAAACATGTGCTAGAAGTTGCGTGTGGAACGGGTTATTGGACGCAGTTTGTTGCTCAAGATGCATCCACTTTTCAAGTGAAGTATTAGAGATAGCAGTAAAAAAAAAATCTACCGTCTAATAAAGTTCTTTTTCAGCAGGCAAATGCTTACGAATTGAAAAAAGTTCAAGGTAATTTTAATGCGAGTTTTGCTAACTTTTGGTTCTCTCATATTCCTAAAATTCAAATTGAAGAATTCTTACAACAACTTCATACACGAGTTGGTACAGGAGCACAAATATTTTTGGCTGATAATATATATATTGAATCATTTGGTGATTCCCTAATTAAAAAAGCAGGTAGTAAAGATACATATAAATTAAGAACATTAGAAAACGGTTCGCAATATGAAGTAATTAAAAATTATTATAACGAAGCTGAATTGGGTGAAATTTTTACACCTTATGCTAGAAATTTAGACATAACGATTGGTCAATGTTTTTGGTGGATATCTTATCTATAAAATAACAAATAGTTACTAAAATATAGACACTCAATTAGGAGCGTTAACTGAGGTGAAGTTATGAATCTATTTTGTGAAAGTGCCTTTAGGCAAATAAATGTTTTTGCTCAATCAATATGTGACATACTTGACAAGCTCGAAGATACTGATTTAGCAAGAAGACCTACTGAAAATAAACATTCAATCGGTGAACTACTAAAACATATTGCAATGATTTGTGAAGCTGATTTACATATTTCAGATGAAAAGACGATTGAAGAAATGGAAAGTTATTATTCATCAAAAGTAATTAGTAGCAAAGAGGAAATTAACCAACGCATTATATAGTGAGGAAGAATTAATGGTGAGGACTACTTCATACTGGGGAGTTACATATACCCGTTTTGATTGGTTATTAGAAATTGTCGCTCACCTATATCATCATAGAGGGCAGTTACATGCGACACTTGTTCATTATTACAAGCAGGATCCTAATATTCTTTTATTTGAGTAATTTATAAGTTTTGTCTCGTTCATAAATAAGTAATATCTATATCATTCATCAGCCGTGCATGTATCGTACATATGTATAGTAGGCATGACTAGATGTGGGTGGATTAAGCCAGCAATATGTAGAAAGTTACTTATTAAATTACGGTAAGAAAAGATTTATAGTTGAAACATATTATCGCTACTGTTGGAAAAAAGATGAAATGTAAAGATGCTTTAACTACTTCAAATAGTTAATCATCTTTTCTATGTGGGTGATATATTTCAAGTTTTAAGTAAGTAATAATTAGTGAAAGAACAGGTGGGTTGGTGATTCCGCCTGTTCTTTCACTATTATTTAACTATTGTAGCTTCCGAAAAGAATGAAAATAAAGCCTTATAAACATAATTAGGATAATTAGTGTTGAGAAAACAAATAAAATTCTTACTGAAAACCACTCTGCCCACAAACCTGCAATGAATAATCCAAGAGGTAGTGTAAGTTTCATAAGCATTGATGATGTACCTGAAACACGACCTAATAGGTGATTAGGTGTAAATTCTTGTCGGATTGTAAAATATACAATATTACTCATTGTAATTGCAAACGTGCGGATGGCTAGTGAAATTCCAATTGCCCACCATGTTGGAGCAACTATAAGTACCCCCATTGCACATGCATCAATGAGTAAACAAAATGTAAAAATGTTTCCTCTTCCAAATTGTTTACGAATGTGGTTAATAATCGCAGCACCTAGTAACCCTCCAATAGCAGAAATGCTAAACATTAACCCGACTTGAGCAGATGTAGCTCCTAGTTGATCTTTTACATAAAAAATAAGTACCCCCGTTACAAGACTCGCTGCGAAATTTACAAATAGTATGGTGATTGTTGGTGTTAATAACGTCTTATTAAAGAACAGTTCATCAATACCTTCCTTTATATCACGTAACATTGAATTATGCTGTTTTGTTGCGCGGTTATCTGCAGGCAAACTGATAAACTGTACACAAATGTGAAGTATGAATAAACATACCATGTATACCATCAAAGTTGAAGTGTAAGAAAATACTAGTAGAGCAGCACCAGCTAATCCAGGCCCGATCATTTGGATAAAAGTATTAACGAATGACATTTGTGCATTTGCAGAAGTTAATTGTTCCTTTGTAACAATTTGTGGTAAAACTGAATGGTTAGCATTTCCAAATGTATATCCTGCCGAAGAAAGAATAAATCCTAGTATGTATAAATGCCAGATGGCCAACTGATTGGTCATGAGTAGTAAGATAATTCCAGTCATTGATGCAACTTGTATAAAACTCGTCCAGGCCATCATTTTTTTGCGATTAAATCGATCTACAAACACGCCCACAATCATCCCAATGAAAATATTTGGGAAAAACTCTATCGCACGCATAGTACTCATCGCTAGTGCTGATTGACTTATATCATAAATGAGCAATGGGATTGTAATAATATACATTTGCATGCCGAAATTTGAAATCATTGAACCAAACCAAATAAGTAGAAAGTCTTTATTTCTCCATAATGTTAATTGAGCGCTCCGCTGTTGTGTGGTCTGAACGGCCATTCATATCCCCCTTGTCGTTTAGTGTAGTAGTTGAGGGTGTTCTTCCCCTTTCTTTCTCAGTCGTTGTTGTCCTCTTTTTTAAACACGCATTAGTAGTGTAAAATATAAAAAGGTGAATAAAAAGTGAGATGTTTAAATTAAACTGTTCACCTTTTATTGGGGGGAAAGATGAAATACTTTGATTATTTAATAAAACTTACTGAACACTTTAAACCTGGAGTTGGGAATGAAACAACCATTTTTGAGATATCTAAGCTCTTAACTTGTTCAGAACGTCATGTGAAAACGATTGTTCAGTATTTAAATGAAGAAGGTTATATTAATTGGAAAGTACAGAGAGGGCGAGGGAAGAAGCCAACAATTACGATTATTTATTCTAAGGAGCAGCTTTGTCTCAATTACGCAAAACAAAAAATTCAACAAGGTCAATATCAACAAGCATTTCGCATTGTGGAAAATTTAGGTGATTCTTCACGAATTGATATCCAAGAGTGGTTTATAAAGCATGTAGGCTTCTCACGACTACAACAAAGAAATAAAGCTGGCGAAAATTTAGATATTCTGACATACCCTTTTTATGAAACTGATTTATCGATGGATCCACTACATATTCAATCCCGTCACGATTCCCATATGGTACAACAAATTTTTGATAGGCTTGTAGAATATGATCCAAATACAAGTCAGCTAATACCAAGTATTGCCCATAGCTGGGAAAGTGTTGATGGAAAGCTGTGGACCTTTTATTTACACAAAGGGATAAAGTTTCATCATGGTAGAGCGTTAACAAGTGAGGATGTAAAATTAACTTTTAGTAGGTATCCGAAAAAGGATATTCTTATGACTAACATAGAATATATAGAAATAATTGACAAGGATGTTATCCAGTTTCAATTAAAGAATGTTGATTATTTATTTCCGCGTCATTTATCGGGAATGAAATTCTCCATTGTACCTCTAGAAGTGGTTAAAAATGATTATGGGAACTTCCGTAGATTTCCTGTTGGAAGTGGACCTTATAAAATTACGCAACACAATGAAAATAAAATTCGGTTAGAGGTATTTGCTAAATATTTTGGAGTTAGGCCGTGGTTAGATAGAATAGAGATTATTAAAACTCCAACTCCATTTAAAGGAGATGAGGGACTTCCGTTATTATTACATTCTTTAGACGAATCATGGGAGCAAGTAAGAATGCTAGAAAAAGGAGCAGCCTTTATTGCATTTAACTGTAAGAAAAATGGGCCACTGAGAGATCAAGATTTTCGTGAGGTAATCAGTAGCTCGTTAAATCAGCAGGATTATTTAGCCGAAAAAGAAATTAGACGAGCTGCGTGTAGTTTTGTAACTGATCGGTCTATTGAAAGCAGTGTTACTAATGTTAAGAATTGTAGCATGGTAAGTGATACAGAAATAATACTGAAGATTGGAGTGCAACAAATTCGAGATGGAGTAAACTTTGAGGAGGAAGCCAAAATCCTGCAAAAGCAATTACTTAAAGTAAATATCACTTCACATATTGAACTAGTAGATTTTCATCGTTTTAGTGGATATGAAGAGTTTCAAGATTTTGATCTATTTGTCGGAGGGATTGCTCTTGCAGATGACCAGCTATTATCAGTAATTACTGCACTTCAATCACAAGTCATAAATATTTATCACTTTCTAAATGAACCAATGAAGCAATACGTTGACCGACAAGTTTCATACATACAACAATTAACTGATGAATCTGACCGATGGAAAACGTACTTTCAAACAGAAGAGTATTTGAAAGGAAACTACGCTATCTATTTTTTATACCATCGTTATCATACTGTGTACAAGTCTAAAAACAGTCGATATGTAAATTTAGAACTCGATAGTAACGGAAGAGTCGATTATCGGAAGGTATGGAAGAGAGCTGGTCAACTTGGGAATCCAACATAGGTCATGGTACAACATATATTAAGCTATATTTTATTCAAAGGGGAATAACAGTGATTCGAAGATATAAGCTTGAAGATATCAATTATATTATTAGTGCTCATTACGAGATTTATCATAAGGAATTCCATTATGATGAATCATTTAAAGAATTTATTCAGAAAAAAGTTTGGGATATCGTCAATAGATCCCATGTTAGAGAAAATATATGGGTAGTAGATAAAGATGGAGATCTGAAAGGTTCAGTTTGTATTAGTCAGTTCGATAGCGAAATTGCTCAGCTAGGTTTATTTCTTATAGACCCCCTTTCAAGAGGTTTAGGTATAGGTGGCCAACTAATAAAGACAGCCATCAAATTCTCAATAGAAAAAAAGTATAAGAAAATAATTTTGTGGACAAATAGTGACTTAACAGCTGCAAGAAATCTATATAAAAAGTTTGGATTTAAAATAGTAGAAACACAAGAAGTTGTTTTATCTAACATTAATATGGTTGAGGAACGTTGGGAGCTAAGTCTGAATAGTGATGGAGAGAGAAAAGGTGAAAATTAGAAAAGCAGTTTTAAAAGATGTAAAGTCTATTGCAAAAGTACATGTAGACAGTTGGAAGACTACATACAAGCATGTTGTACCAGACGAGTATTTAAACAATTTATCCTATACAATACGGGAACAATTATGGGAAGAGATTGTCCCAAGTGGAAATGTATATGTTGCGGAAAATAATCAAGGTCAAATTGTGGGCTTTGCAAATGGTGGAAGGGAAAGGTCAAGACAGTATGATGGCTACGAGGGAGAGTTATATGCCATCTATCTGTTACAAGAATATCAAGGATGTGGCATAGGGAAACAACTTATAATGCCAATTATCGAACATCTAAAACAATTAAAGATACATAGTATGGTTGTGTTCGTCTTGGAAGAAAATAGCGCGTGTCAATTTTATGAAGCTCTTGGTGGTAAAAAAATTGACTCGTTGGAAATTGAAATAGCCGGGAAGAGATTGAATGAAGTCGTTTATGGGTGGAGTGACATAGACTATATTTTCTCATAGGTTTTTATGTCGAGTAAGGCGCGCTTCCATTACTATATAACAGACTGGTGGTCATGGTTTAGGTTCATGGAATAGTATCTTAACCCTCTGGAGTTTTAACGCAGTCAAATTTTTATTCCTCTGATATAATACCAAATAGCAGAGAGATTTGTGTAAGTCGAGAAAAATTTTTAAGAATGATGTATGAAGACTGAATTTTATATATAATGAACAATTAAGGGGGTGGATGAAAAATGGCAAACGAATTATCTTTGCCAAAGTTAAATATGTCCCATGCAAAGCCTGCGGTTGGGGGCGATTCTTTGCATGGGTGGACATTGAGGTAACTCGAGTGTTCAAAGCTTAAGCAACCTCTTAACGTCGCCCGTATAAGCTCGTTCCTAAATGTGGTTTTGCACCTTCATTTTATTTATAAAATAAGGAGCGGATGATATTATGAACAAACCATTTATTAGGAACCATCAATATAATCTAATTCAGAGACAAGCAGGGATTATTCAACATGCTTTAAAGACTACGGCTGATCTAAATGTAATGGAAGTAGCGAAGTATAGTGCGCTATCTAAAGTTCTTGATGCTACTTCTCATACGACGGTTTCACAAGATCAATTGTTAAGGAAAATGTCTGATTTAGAAACAGCTGAGGAGTTTCAGCAGTATATAAATTCATTAGAGCCATTGCTGTTGGAATTTCCACAAGTGACTAAAAAACAATTAACAAAACTATTCTCTAAAAATAAAAAACTTAAGCTACCTGATTTAGCAAGTATAGATTTTCGATTCTTGACCTATCTCGGTTGGCTTGATATATCAAAAAATAAACTGTTTATCGTTTATGAGCTAGACAATGAACTAATTGGTGTAGAAGGTAACTTTACTATAACGAACAAAAAGAATATATGCTCGTTATGTAAAGGATTCAGTAAGGTTGTGTTCGTTTCAGCAATATCTAAAACAAAACCTAAAAATGCTTCACCTGATTATTATAAATCTTATGGAAACTATATGTGTATGAACAGTGAAGAGTGTAATCAGAACATAACAGATGTATCAAATTTAGAAAGCTTTATTCGAAATGTCAGAGGTTAACCTCCAATGTGTTTGAAACCACGGAAAAAGTGAGGAAGGTGTTATGGATGCTCACCGCCCGTGCTGTGGAAAATGAGCATTAAGGGGCAGAAATCTTCTGCCCTTTCGTATCTTTTAGCTAAAGGCTGTCTTCGCATAAGTTGTTGTTTTTCGTACAACAATTAAAAATGAATACAACTAGCTTTCGTGGCATCTTTTCTTTTTTAAAAACGATAACTGTTCCGTTAAACAACATCTTTACCTTCAAATTTAGGAACAATAGCAACAAAACTTCCGAAACGAAAGCCTTACTAAATAGCTATAAAGTTTACGAAAAAGCCTAATAAAACAACGAGACAGAAGGTGACGGTTTTGAGCGGAAAAATAAAAGTAGGTTTAATTGGTATGGGAGCAATCGGTGAAAGAGTGTTACGACAATTTCAACAGCATAATGAAATCGATATTGCGGCACTTTGTGATCGAAACGCAGATAGTTTAAACAAATTTAAGGATGAATTGCCAAATGTATCTCTATACTTGGATCATTTAGATATGCTTAAGGATGAAAGTATTCAGTTAATTTATGTGGGAGTTCCTCCTAAATTCCATCATAAAATAGCAATAGATGTAATAAGAAACGGCCGACACCTGCTATGCGAAAAGCCGCTTGCAAATTCTACTGAAGAAGCATTGGAAATGGTTGAAGAGGCTGAAAAAACTAATATTGTGCATGCCATGAATTTTCCAATGGTATATAGTCAGGCATTCCAAGTTTTCAAAAATAAGATTATGGATGGTGAGCTCGGGTCGGTAAAAAAAGTTGAGCTTAACTTGCACTTTACGGAGTGGCCTCGCAAATGGCAGCAAAACGAATGGATTTCTAGCAGGGAACAAGGAGGATTTATTCGAGAAGTTGCTCCTCATTTTATTCAAATCATACATGACGTTTTCGGGGAAATGAGCATTGTTCGATCAAGTGTTGAATATCCTGAAAATGAGGACTTGTGTGAAACAAGCTTTATCAGTTCTATGAAGCTATCAGGTGGAATTCCCGTTCTATTTAACGGCTTAGCAGGTATTGGTCAAAAGGAGGACCTTTCTTTAAAAGTTTTCGGAGACCAAGGAACATTGGAAATTGAAAATTGGGGAACCCTTTCACAGACTAGAGCTGATGACAATGGAAACATCATTCCGATTGATAGTGCTGACAAAGAAAACGTAGTAGACGAACTGGTGAAGGCGATCAAAGGCGATGCAGCTAAGCTAGTATCTTTTAAAGAAGGTTATGCAGTTCAAAAGGTGTTAGATGATATTTTAATGGCGAAGTAGAGGCACTATTTGTGTCTCTTTTTTTATATGCCATACATGGCATATCTAGATGGTGAAAATCCACTATTGGGTTGCATATCGACAAATCACTATGGAGCATCTCCTACAACAGTTAGTGAAGAATTCATAAGCGCTTGAATACACACCTAATGAAGACAGCAAGAACGAGGAAGCTATCCTGAAAACTTGTTCAGACTCCCATTATAATAATCTACATCATACATACCCTGTCTCTTTTTTTTCATAAAAGAACGTATAATAATTAATTCTTATTCGCTGTAATAACATATTGCTATTATAGATTTTTTATAGTGTAAGATAAAATAATTGATGTGGTATTCTATGGAAATTGATTATAGAGGTGGATAGAAATGAGGAGTATTGTTATTAATCAATTTGGTGGTCCTGAAGTACTTGAATTAACAGATGTTGAAATTCCTGTCGCAGGTCCACATGAAGTATTAATTCGTGTAGAGAAAACGAGTGTTAATTTTGCAGACATAAAAAAAGAAAAGGGAACAAAGGTCATGGAAGCTTTCCGTTATCGATCGGCTTGGATGTAGCAGGAACGGTGGAAGCTGTTGGGGATGAAGTTGAGAGGATATTTGTTGGCCAAAGAGTGATCGCGTTTCCTTCAAATGGCTCCTATGCTGATTACGTGGTGGCTAAAGAATCATTAACCTTTGTTTTTCATGAAGATATTGATTTTTCAACAGCTGCAGCTTTGCCCAACAGTTTCAATCTTAGCGTATAAGCTACTTCATGATATTGCTAGGGTTCAAAAAGAGGAGACGGTCCTTATACATGCGGCCGCAGGAGGAGTAGGGACAACAGCGATTCAATTGGCAAAGTTACTAGGTGCAGGAAAAGTGATTGGTACGGTTAGCAATGAGGCTAAATTTTCAGTTGTGAGAGAAGCTGGGGCTGATGAGGTAATGTTATATGATGGGTTTTCAAACAAAGTAAAAGAGCTTACGAATGGGACAGGTGTAGATATTGTTTTAGATTCTATCGCTGGTCGGATTACTGAACAAAGTTTAGCATGCTTAGCGAAGTATGGCAGGCTGATCCAATTTGGAAATTCCAGTGGTGAAGTAGGACATTTTCAAACAAGTGAGATTCACTCAAGTTGCAGATCTGTACTAGGGTTCAGTTTAGGTACCATACGAAAGGAAAGGCCTCAGTTGTTAGAACAAGCAGCTAAGCAAATCATAAGATATTTATCAAACAAACAATTAACGATGAAAATTGGCAAAGAATTTCCTTTACAAGAAGCAAGGAAAGCCCATGAATATATTGAATCAAGAGGGAATATAGGAAAGGTACTATTAACGATCAGAGGATAACCTTATAATAGTAAGAGATTGTCAATTGTTGAATTTGTTTTGGCACTAGCCTACAAGCATAGGGTTTTTTATAAGGAGTATTTTCTCATTAATTTAAGGCTATTTTCGCATCGATTGTTGCTGTTGCCCTAAGAAATAAGTACGTACAAATCAAGTCATTCTCTTTTAACATATAGTCAATTGCAAAAATTTATTTGCTGCTGTCCTAAGTGAGTCTCTATAGCAACAAAGTTTACAAAAAGAGCCATAATGTTATTGTACTAAGAACGATACAAATCAATTTGCGTGTACGTTTAAAACAATGACTATCGAATATAGCGTATGGAAAGATCGACTTAACGAGGGGGAGTTAGATGATAATATTTAAAAATCAATATATTACAGTGTTTCAAAGCGCATTATTTCAAACGACATCAACAGTTATTGAGATGCCAGAATTTGTATTAGTTGTTGACCCAACATGGTTACCAGCTGAGGTAGAACAAATAAAAGAATATGTATATCGAAATAAAGGCGATCGAAAGTTATATCTATTATTTACTCACTCGGACTGGGACCATATTATCGGATATGGAGCTTTTCCTGATGCAACGATCGTTGCTAGTTTTGAGCTAGTAAACAAAGACCATAAGGAAAAGGAACGTATTCTTGAACAAATCTATTCCTTCGATGATAGGAACTACATTGAGAGAGGGTATGAAATTACTTATCCAAAAGTAAACCATGTCATTCAAGTGGATGGAGAGCAATTGACTGTAGAAGGTACAACACTTACTTTTTATAAAGCGCAAGGTCATACTGATTGTGGGTTATTCACAGTTATTGAACCTCTAGGCATTTTTCTAGCAGGTGACTATCTTTCAGATTGCGAATTCCCTCTCATATACCATAGTAGTAAAGCGTATGAACTTACGCTAAATAAAGTAGACGAAATTTTAGAGCAGCACAATATCAAATTAATGATTCCAGGGCATGGGGCTGTAACTGAAGACAAGTCCATTATCAAACAAAGAAAACTAGAATCAATGACGTACATAAAACAACTTAGAGCGTTGCTCCAGGAAAACAACAAGGAGCAAATTGAAAAAATGATAGAGAAATATCGCTTTCCTAGAATGATGAAAGATTTTCATAAGGAAAACCAGCAATTATTAAGTGAAGAGCTAGGAATCTTATAACGTTAGTAGAATAGAAAAATACAATGTGCTAAGAAAGGACTTGAACATGGGTAATTACAAAGTAATTCTTTTTGATTTAGATGGAACACTTTCAGATCCTAAAATAGGCATAACCAAATCAGTTCAATATGCATTGAAGAACATGGATATTGATGAGGATGATCTCGATAAGCTTGAATGCTTTATTGGTCCACCTTTACAAGTTTCTTTTGCAGATTATTATCAGTTTGAT
Organism: Cytobacillus sp. IB215665; assembly: GCF_033963835.1. NCBI lineage: Bacteria > Bacillati > Bacillota > Bacilli > Caryophanales > Bacillaceae > Cytobacillus > Cytobacillus sp. IB215665. The sequence goes on along the minus strand of NZ_JAXBME010000017.1, from coordinate 48,812 downwards.
GAGGAGAAAATTGAACGAGCAATTGAATTATTTAGAGAGAGGTTCAAGGACAAGGGGATGTTTGAGAATGTCCTATATCCAAATATTCCTCGCCTGTTAAGTCAACTTAAGGAACAAAATTATAAGTTAGTTGTAGCAACCTCAAAGCCGACAGTATTTGCAGAAAAAATACTCAACTACTTCCATATAGAACAGTTTTTTGACCTAGTAGTTGGTAGCAATCTTGATGGATCAAGGGCATCAAAAACAGAAATTATTCAACACGTTTTAGATGAGTACAACGAAACTGAGCTGAATAATTTTATTATGATTGGTGACCGTAAACATGATATAATCGGCGCGAATAATACCGGAATTGATTCCATAGGCGTCACATATGGTTACGGCTCATTTGAAGAACTGAGTAATGTTAAACCTACTTACATTGCAAATAATGTTGAAAAGATCAGGGAGATTTTTTTAGCGAATAAAGTAATATGAAACTCTTTAAAAAAGGTAAGACTCACCGGATATGTGGAGTCCTACCTTTTTTAAAATTATTTTCTTTATGTCGAATTTATTGCTCTAAATGACTGGAGATTATAGCTAATATTGCTCATTTTACATATTATTTATTAAAGGCTCTTTTAAAATTTGTTGCTATTGTTATCAATTTAGTACCAAAAATAGTTTGATATTGTTAGTCATCATTGTACAGAAGAAAAGGAGCCAACAAGTTATGTAAGGTCTATCTCTAAAACTGCCATTTTAAATATAATGTTTGACAAAACTAATATCATTAGTTAATATAAAACTAACGTTATTAGTTTATGGATATGAGGTGAGAATAAAATGAGGAAAAAGCACGAAAAATATTTGTATCAGTTGACGTTTTTACCCCGTTTATTGCCTGTGAATAGCTATCTTGTCGAGGAAGATAATGAATTGACATTAATTGATGCAGCCTTGCCCTACAGTTTCAAGGAGATTTTGCGTACTGCTGAATCAATTGGTAAACCGATTACCAAAATATGTTTAACCCATGCCCATGATGACCATGTTGGTGGTTTAGATAACTTGAAAAATAAACTCCCAAATGCCAAGGTTTATATCTCAAGTCGTGATGCTAAACTATTAGCTGGAGACAAATCTTTACAAGCTGATGAACCAAACACTCCTATTCGAGGTGGAGTTCCTAAAGGTATTCAAACAAAACCAGATGTGCTACTTAATGAGGGAGATGCAATTGGTTCATTACTAACAATTTCGACTCCTGGGCATACCCCAGGTTCCTTAACCTTCTTAGATACACGTACAAACACATTAATTGCTGGAGATACATTTCAAATAAGGGGAGGAATAGCTGTTGCTGGACAATTAAGAGTTTCGTTCCCCTTCCCAGCAATGGCAACATGGAACAAAGAACAAGCACTTCAAAGTGCAAAGAAGCTAATGAAGTATAAACCAGCCTTACTAGCAGTTGGTCATGGAAACCTACTAAACAATCCATCCTCAGCAATGAATCATGCTATTCGAGAAGCTGAAAGAAAGATCGGTTAATTCAATTGACAAAGGAGTATGAGCATGTCACCTAGAACAGGTTTAGATTTACAAACAATATTACAAACTGCAGCAGAGATTGCAAATGAACAAGGGCTTGAAGCAGTAACATTAGCTGTATTAGCAAAAAAGCTGAACATTCGTCCTCCATCATTATATAACCATATTGATGGATTACCTGGATTAAGGAAACAGCTAGCCATTTATGGACTTGAGAAACTTCATAATGAACTGACAAGTGCTGTAATAGGGATCGCAGGGGAAGATGCTGTACATTCATTAGCGAAAGCTTACGTGAACTTTGCTCGTTCGAACTGTGGATTATATGAAGCGACATTAATGGCACCTGATGCATCTGATGAAGGAGCACAAAAGGCAAGCCGTAACATCGTTAACCTTGTGTTAGCTGTCCTGCAAACTTTTCGATTAGAGGATGAAGCCGCACTTCATACCGTTAGAGGTCTAAGGAGCATCTTACATGGATTTTCTTCATTAGAGCAGCATGCTGGGTTTGGATTGAATCTGAGCCTTGATGATAGCCTGCATTATATCGTAAGCACATATCTTAATGGTATTAGCAAAATGCAGAAATAACAGTGATTGATGATTAGGCTTGTTTGTATGGAGCGTGGAGGGGGCTCTATGTTTTGTGTCGGAAGATTTTTTAATCATTAGAGGTAGATTCATAGCCAGATTCGTAATGGTTCAGTTAATAGGTCTCCGGATTTTCCAACATCTTAGCAAGTTATATCCAACATCGTTATGATAAAATGATAGGAAGTAAGTGCTGTTATTGAAAGGGTGTATGAGAATAAAATGGAAAACCATAGTTTACTTTTAATAGATGGGTTCAATATATTAAGTAGGTGTTATTTTGCAACTTCTTATGGTAGGGATGAGGATCAGCTTGCAAAAAATAGCCAAGGGTTATACATTAACGCGTTACGAGTCAAGTTTAATAAAATCTTTGCGTTAATTGAAGATCTACGAGCGACACATGTAGCAATCGTATGGGATGTAAAGCGTGATGAAGTCATTAGGCGTGACATGTTTGAAGATTATAAAGCGACAAGAGGCGAACTACCGGACCCTCTGATTCAGCAATTCGAAACGTCAAAAATAATACTTGATAAAATTGGGATTTCTCAAATTTCTGTAGATCGCTATGAAGCAGATGATGTAATAGGGGCTTTAGCAACAAAATGGAGTCGCGAGCATCAAAAGCAGTGTTATATATACAGTAATGATCGTGACTTATTACAGTTATTAGATCCAAATATTTCACAAGTTATTGCAATTAAATCTAAAGGTGATACCATTTACAGATTACAAGACTTTCATAATGAATACGAAATATCTCCAAATCAATGGGTTGATGTGAAGGCATTATTAGGGGACAAAAGCGATAATATTCCCGGCGTCACTGGTGTTGGTGAAAAAGCAGCACTTCCTTTAGTGAAAATGTATGAAGGCATAGATAAACTATATGAACAAATTGATGGTCTAGATAAGTCCTTCAACCGATATAAGAAAAAATTAATTGCAGGCAAGGAAATGGCTTTTTTAAGTAAGAAGTTAGCTGAAATTATTGTCGATATACCACAAATCAATGAATTTGATATTTCTGAACTTCTTCTTCAATTAGAAGAAGAGATGATTCACGAAGAGTTTGAAAAATATGGATTGAAAGCAAAGGTTAAAAGATAGTAGAAAAACCGTGGCAATAGCATACTTGTAAGCACATGAGATGTAACGAATTTTCATGTGTTTTTATTTTAGTAAGAATCTTCTTACTAACTTTATTAGAATAGTAAAATGAGGTGATATGCGTCTTTCGTCTGCTATAGAGAGTTAAAGGTGCCATGAATACAAGTTGGTATGCGTATTTATTTCTTAATACGAAAAACAACAACCAATGCGAAAACAATTTATTTGTATGGGAGCTTCATAGGAATGTCAGTGTTATAAAGAAGGTTAGCTCATATAAAAAGAAAACAACCATTTTGTTATTAAATCTAGTATAAAAATATGATATAATTACTAAAATTTAGCAAATAAACATAGTGTTTGAGGAGAAAAAATATGGGCTATATCATGGATTTAAGAAAGTTAGTAGGTAATCGTCCACTGATTATGGTAGGTGCATGTGTCATTCTTTTTGATAAAAGTAATAGAGTATTATTACAATTGCGCAAAGATAATCGATGTTGGGGGTTGCCAGGAGGCTCTTCAGAGATGGGAGAAACGCTAGAAGAAGTGGCAAGACGTGAGCTGTTTGAAGAAACAGGGTTAACAGCAAAGTCTCTTAAGCTGTTTAATGTTTTTTCAGGTGAAGAATATTATTATAAATATCCAAATGGTGACGAAGTGTATAATGTAGTTTCAGTTTTTATATGTACTTCATATGATGGTGTGTGTAAGAAGGGTGTAAGTGAAGTGGCTGATCTACAATTTTTTCATCTTAATGAACTCCCAGAAAATATAAGTCCACCTGATTACCCCATTATAAAGGAGTATTTGCAAAAAGAAGCTCTTTATAAAGGAGAATAACATTTTAAAAATTAGAAGTAACAACAATTATGCATACAACACAAAGGAAAGGTAATCGCAGATGAATTATATTAAGGATATGAGAAAGCTCATCGGTCACCAAACTCTTTTTACCGTTGGCTGTGGAGTAATTATCCAAGATGGAGAAAGAATTTTATTACAGCATCGAACTGATGAGGATAATTGGTGTATCCCTGGTGGGGTTATGGAAGTAGGAGAGTCGTTTGAACAAACAGCTAAAAGAGAAACGTATGAAGAAACCGGCTTACAAGTACAGAAATTAGATTTATTCGGTATATATTCAGGTGAAGCATGTTTCGTTAAATATCCTAATGGTGATCAAGTTTTTAGCGTGCAAATCATCTTTAAAGCGAGCTGTTATAAAGGAGAATTAAAGCAAATGGATATTGAAAGTCGGGAGCATAGATTCTTTTTGAAAGAAGAGCTGCCCCCAAAATTAAACCCACGTCAAAAAGCTTTTATTCTCGATTGGGCGGAGAAAAAGCAGTTACCTGTTATTAGTTGATAATGATACTTATAAAAAACAACTAAGCCTCATTGTGTTTAACCAAGGGTTTTTTGTATTATGATCCTTCTAAAAAAAGATTAGATAAATAAAATATTGTAATAAGACTAACAAAACTACCTTGCCCTAATAAAGCGATACAAAGAATTTTCTTTTTTGATAGTCGATCAATAACTGGCCCGAAAGAAATTGTATAGTTATTGGCAGTATGGCAATGGCACTAGTAGTCCCTATTAACATTGGTGAATTCGATATAGTCTTCACATACCATATAGTAGCGATCATATAAAAACTATCTGCAAAATTTGTTATAACTCTTCCTATTAGTAAAATCATTAATTGTTTATTCATGTTATTCCTCCTCAATTAAGCAAGAATGCCTTTATTAGATTGCTAAATAAGTAAAAAGGTGGACCTCGAAAATAAGATGTCTAATGGTCGAAGGGGTTTAGAAAAATTGTAAGAATTATTATTAGCTCATTATAATAATAGTTGATGGTAATTTTTTCATAAATTTAATAAAATTTCAATTTATGCATTGTATCATAAACTAAAGTATTGTAGAATAATAATTATATTTTTAATAGAAGGGTAGGGTAGAATGATTGGTAAAAAAGCGCCTGAACTAGGTAAGGGTAAGATGTTCTAGTTGACGAGGAGGAGGTTTATCGATTTTTCGGCGGATACCTCCCGGTTGCATTGACTACAACCGTAATCATATACGAAAACAAAGAGGTGACTTTTTGGACAATCGTATATGTGTAATCGACAAAAAATTAACTTGCAAGGGGACGAGAGCAGTCCTCTAAAATTCTTGTCCCTTTGTGTTGGAGGGCATTATATGGATAGCATTATTTTTGATTTGGACGGTACACTTTGGGATTCTAGTCGTGAGATTTTAACTTGTTGGAATGATGTATTAGCTAGGTATGATGAAGTTAATTACAGTATAACAGTAGACGATTTAACTGGCACGATGGGCTTGCAATCCAAGGAGATTGGGGAAAAGCTATTCCCTCATCTTGGGTCAAGTTTGCAACAACGAATATTAGCAGAATGCTGTCAAGTTGAATGTAACCACTTAGCAAATCACGGTGGGGTACTATATGACCGTGTGGAAGAAGTCCTTAGTGAGTTATCTCAAACTTACAAATTGTTTATCGTTAGTAATTGTCAAGACGGCTATATCGAAGCATTTTACAAATATCATAAGCTAGATAAGTATTTTATTGATTATGAGAATCCTGGAAGAACTGGGCTATCAAAAGGTGAAAATATCAAGCTGGTCATCAACAGAAATCAATTAGTAGACCCGATTTATGTAGGTGATACTGAAGGTGACCGAACAGCAGCGAAGTTTGCGGGAATACCGTTTGTATTTGCTAAGTATGGGTTTGGTGAAGTTACTCAATACGATTATAGTGTCGATACATTTGATGCAATAAAGGAACTATGAAATGTTTCTTACTAATGATATAGTCTGCTGAAATCAATTTTGATTCAGCAGGCTTTTTCACAGCTAATTTAATCTAATTTAGTATTTAGTAATGCCAATAATTCTTCAATATGTAATCAAAAATCACTTACTTAATTATGCTATAATCAATATAAGTGCTAAATTGGATGTTACTGCGAATAATTAAAACTAATTTAAGTGGTAAGAATGTCTGTGTAAAATTATTGACTTCTATCATTTAAAGAGCTTCATTAGTTATATTGTATAGATTCATACATGAAAGAGAGTGAAAAGAAATGGGTCGTAAGTGGAACAATATTAAAGAGAAAAAAGCATCAAAGGATGCGAATACGAGTCGTATCTATGCTAAGTTTGGTCGAGAAATTTATGTGGCTGCCAAGCAGGGTGAACCAGATCCTGAAGCAAACCAAACTTTAAAATTTGTTCTAGAGCGTGCAAAAACCTACAATGTGCCGAAAGCCATTATTGAACGTGCCATTGAAAAAGCTAAAGGTGGTTCTGATGAAAACTATGATGAACTTCGTTATGAAGGATTCGGACCAAATGGATCTATGGTCATTGTAGATGCATTAACGAATAACGTAAACCGCACTGCATCAGATGTACGAGCTGCCTTCGGTAAAAATGGTGGTAATATGGGTGTCAGTGGGTCAGTTGCATATATGTTTGATGCAACAGCTGTTATTGGTTTAGAAGGTAAAACAGCTGATGAGGTACTCGAACTATTAATGGAAGCTGATTTAGATGTTCGTGACATATTAGAAGAAGATAACGCTGTTATCATTTATGGAGAACCTGATCAATTTCATACAATACAAGAAGCTTGTACAAATGCAGGTATCACTGAATTTTCAGTAGCAGAAATTACAATGCTTGCACAAAACGAGGTAGAACTTCCACAAGATGCACAGGTGCAATTCGAGAAGTTAATAGATGTATTAGAAGACTTAGAAGATGTTCAACAAGTTTATCACAACGTTGATATTAAATAACAAAGGGGGACAGCCCCCCTTTTTTGCTTTGACGTGTTAACGTTGAGGGGACAGCCCCCTTGTTATTTCATCCATTGATTTGTCATTGTTTATTTGCATAGAAAGTGTGATCGTGTAGTCATTTGGATCTTTTAAAATGAGTTCACGTGCATTCCATGGTTGGTCAATGGGACCTTCAATTACTTTAGTATTCGCTGCTAAAGCTCTTTCGAAAAATTGATGAACATCCTCTACTGATAGGTTTACAACGATCCCCTGTTTACTACACTTATCTTGGCTATTATCCTTCAGCAACAAAATATCTTAATACTTTTCACCACGAATATGAGCCATAATTGTGTTACCCTCCTTATCTGGTAGCTCGAATATTGATTTAAAGTCGATAACCTCGTTGTACCATTTCAGTGAATAATCCATGTTTTCTACTGAAAGTTTGACGAATAATGGCATTGGATAATAATCCATGTTACTTCCTCCCTTGACTGATGATAATTCAAAGATACGCCATCACGTTACGTGAGGGTCAAGAAGTTAAAAGTAACTTAGTATCTCATCTCTTCAATGAATATTTCTTCCCTAAACAATATTTATATACTTCAAATTAGTAGTTGATAAAATAGTTGAAGACCTATTGTATGGTATCGTACTATTTAAATATATTGATAATTTTAAGGGGGATTTTAATTTGATTAAAGGGATAGGTCACACCGCTTATACTGTTAAGAATATGGAGAAATCGCTTCATTTTTACTGTGATATTTTGGGGTTTCAAAAGTTATTTGAATTAAAGAATAGTGATAATGAACCTTGGATTGTTTATTTAAAAATAAGGGAAGGGCAGTTTATTGAGTTATTTTATGGTGGTAAAAAAACGAATAAAGTAGATGGAAGTACAATTGGTTATGCTCATTTATGCTTAGAAGTTACTGACATCCATGAAATTGCAAATCATTTAAAGAAAAATGACTTAAAATTAGATGTAGAGCCTATGCAAGGGTTAGATTTAAACTTTCAATGTTGGGTTAAAGATCCCGATGGTAATGCAATTGAATTTATGCAAATGAACCCTGATTCGCCACAAATGAAGAATTAAGCTGCGTGGTTAGTTTTTACTTTTCGTAAAAAATTTAAAATGGACTGTATGATGGGTTTTATAAGAGCTCAACCATTATAAAAGTAGCAAAGATGCCACGAACGCTAGATGGATATGTGCTTAACGAAAAACAACAATCAATGCGAAAACAGCCTTACATATTGACGCAAAATGGAGGTTTCATCCCATAGAGGTTGATTTTAAAGAAGAAAAGATGTCGCATGCATTAGTTGTATACGTATTTAACTTTAGTACGAACAGTTAATGCGAGAATTACCTTTTAAATAGAGAAGGGTGAGCTTTTGAAACTACGGCAAATGGCGGTGGCTTTTCTAATCAATGAGGAGCAACAAGTGTTATTTCTTCAAAAAAAACCAAAAGACACATTTCTAGCAGGCTTGTTAGTGCCAATTGGTGGCCATATTGAAGAGGAAGAAATATGTGATCCTAAATCGGCCTGTATAAGGGAGATAGCAGAAGAAACAGGTCTATCTAGTAGTTGCATAGATAACTTAACTTTGCGATACATTGTTCATCGATTGAGTGAAACTAAAGAAATAAGGATACAATATGTGTTTTTTGGCAATGTGTCTAAAGACTCTAAGTTAATCGAAAGCGATGAAGGGTCATTATGTTGGACAAATTATAATGAAATTTCTAACATTAATATCTCAGCGACAACTAAAGAAATTGCTAAGCATTATGAAAAAACTGCAAAACTATCAAAGAACGTATATGTAGGGTCAATGAAATCATTAAATGGGGATCCTGTAGTCACATGGGGGTTGTTGGAAGATTGGGAAAACCCCCGTTAAATTAACAAATCAAAGTGAATTTAGGTAGGAAACCATAGTAATAGAATTATAGCTATAAATGACTGAAAGTTAATTTGCAGTCGAAAAAAGTAGTAGGAAGTTCATCTGAGTCAACTCAAATACTATATACATAAGCGGGAGACTAATATGGAAAAGGAATTAATTAAGGTCTTTGACGAGTCCCAACATGAATGTGGTGTAGCCACTAGAGAAGAAGTACATAAATTTGGTTATTGGCACGAAACATTTCATTGCTGGTTTATTAGTAAAGATGCTGGGAAAGATTATATTTACTTTCAAAAACGGAGTGCTATTAAAAAGGATTATCCTAACCTTTTAGACATTACAGCTGCTGGACATATATTAGCTCATGAAACGATGAGCGATGGAGTGAGAGAAGTTCATGAAGAGCTTGGTATTCAAGTAACGATGGAAGAACTTGTTTCATTAGGGATCTTCAAATATTGTGTGATTCATGAACAATTAGTCGATAAGGAAATAGCAAATGTTTTCCTATTCGATTATAAAAGTAATATGGAAAACTTCAAACTACAAAAGGAAGAAGTATCAGGAATTGTGAAAGCCGATTTTAAGCACTTCAGTGAACTGTGGTTAGGAGGTAGAACACATTTAAACATAGTTGGATTTGAAATTGATGAGAATGGGAGAGGATTGCCTATAGATCAAATTGTGAGTAAAGCCGAATTTGTGCCACATGAGCAGGTGTATTATGAAAGTATTATTTCGAAAATAAATAAATACATCAAAAAAAATTGATTTAATCATTGACATTTAATAACATCGCATATATGATGATTATATCAAAAAAAATTGTTTTAAGAGATCTTTAGTAAACTTTTGGTTTATAGATGGCTGTTTGCGGATTAATTGTTGCTTATTGTAATAAGAGCTAAGCATAAAGAAACTAACTTTCGGTGGCACCTTTTCTTCTTTAAAGAAAATAAAAACATATCTATTAGTTACTTAAATTCAAGTGAAAAAAAGCAGCAAAGTTGACGAACAGAAAGACAACGCCCGTCATCGTCATATAGGAGAAAAGGTGCTAGTAGTATACTTAGAACAATATATAAAGGAGTGATAAGGTGGAAAACATTATACCATTAAATGATATATCAGCAGAACGAACATTTGAAACTTATGAAATGAAGTTTAAAGCACTTGCGGACAAAAAAAGGTTACAAATAATGAATATTTTAACTCAAAAAGGGGGTATGTGTGTATGTGATTTAGCCCCATTAGTAAATATGACTCAATCTAAATTATCATATCATCTGAAAATATTATATGATGCAAATATTTTAACAAGAGAAACGAGAGGAACATGGAGCTACTACGAGCTAAATATGGACGAAGTTAACCATTTGCTTTCTGAGGAACTATGTTGCTTATTTAGGCCAAAATCGTAATTTTTTTTAGACTATTAATCAATTTTTTTTGATTAATATATCAATTTTTTTTGATTTATAAAAATTTATAAGCCAATAATAAGGAGGAAAAAAATGTGGATTAATACATTACATAGCTTTTTGTACATTGCATTAGAATTAACAGTTTTATTTGTCGTAATTTCGTTTGTCATTAGTTTATTACAAGGCTTCATTCCATATGAAAAAATTGAGAAAAAGTTAATAGGAAAAAATAAAATAATCGCAGCTTTTTCGGCAGTCATATTTGCATTTATAACACCGTTTTGTTCATGCTCGACAATTCCAATTGTAGTTAATATGTTAAAGAAGAAATTACCTTTTGGAATCGTAATGATCTTCTTATTTGCTTCACCTGTTCTTGACCCGACTATTTTAACGGTGATGGGAGTTATTCTAGGTTGGAAGGTGACGATTATTTATACAATCGTCACAACAATGATCTCGATTATTATTGGATTTATTATTGAGGCACTAGGTTTTGAAAAGTATGTCAAAAATGTTGTAATGTCTGGTTATGAGGAACAACAGAAAAAATTTAACTTTAAACTAGCAATCAAGGAAACCATTGACCTCATGAAAAATGTATACCCATACCTTATTATTGGTGCTGCAATTGGTGCAGTTATACATGGTCTTGTACCTACAGAATGGATTTCTAGTGCATTTGGTAATGAGCACTGGTGGTTAATTCCTATTGCAGCTATCGTTGGAATTCCATTATATATCAGGCTTTCTAGCATGATTCCAATTTCACAAATATTAATAATGAAAGGGATGGCGTTAGGTCCAGTAATGGCAATGATGATCAGTTCAGCAGGAGCTAGCTTACCAGAAATCATTTTATTAAAAACAATCTTCAAAAAAGAGCTAGTTACCACCTTTGTTCTATCTGTAGTCATTATGTCAACCATTTCCGGCTTTATTTTCTATTTGATCTAACAATTAAGGTAGGAGTATCCGAGTAAGGAGGTGAAGTTGATGTTACGTTTAATAAATAAATTGATAAAGAGTGATAAAGCTGAATCAAACTGCTGTACTGTAAAGATTAAAGAAGCTAGTGACAACAAAATACAGCAAGCTAAGTAATATGACATACCATACATAACGTGTGGTATTTTTTTATTTTAATATATTTACAATTTATAGAAATTGTAGTATTATTACTTATAATAAAGTACTACGTCATACATAGTAATATGTTGTAATTGCGAGGTGAGTGCAATGAGTGAGATAAGCATTAGTCGAGAGTTAATTCGTGGAAATATTGATACGATTATTCTTTGCATACTGTTGGAACACGATAATTATGGTTACGAAATTATAAAAGCAATTGCAAAGAAAAGTAAACGAACATACGAATTGAAGGAAACTTCATTATATACAAGTCTGAAAAGACTGGAATCACAGAAGCTAATTCAATCTTATTGGGGAAATGAAAGCCAAGGGGGGAGAAGGAAGTATTATAAGATAACATCATTGGGAACAGAAACTTATCAAAAGAACCTTAGCGCTTGGAAAACAGCAAAAACGCTAATTGATCAATTAATTGAGTGAAAGGAGGCGTCAAGGTGGATTATTTAGAAAAGCATGTAAACCGCTTATTTAAAGGGTATGTGGAGAGTGCACAAATTAGAGAATTGAAGGATGAAATATTAAGTAATCTAGAAGCAAAAGTAACAGATCTTACTAACGATGGTATAGTTTATCATCAAGCAGTTAAACTTGCGACACAAAATATTGACAGTATCCAAATGTTAATTGGAGATCACAAAGATGTTTTTACAAATAAATATAAAACTGAAATGCTCCAGTACGGTTTATTGTATGTCATTATCTCTTGGATCGTCACGATACCTATGAGCATTGTTGGAATGGGTAAGCTACTGTCGACTGTTTTGCTCATTTCCTTGTTCATCATCGGGATATTGTTCTTACTATTCAGTAGTATGAAAGATGAGGCTTCCATTAATAAAGTATCAAGATACAATTTGAAATCAGCATTTTTATATAAAAAAATTGTTTGGAATATATGGATATTATTTATAGTTATTTGCTCAATAAATACAGTTGTCTTGCAGTTTGGAAGTGATATTTGGTTTGGGAGATCAATTGATATTGATGGACCATACCAATTTATGATTTTAGTTATCAGCCTTGTATTACCAGTCGTTTCAATTATTATCCCTTTACTTTTCAGTAAAGCCGTGAAGCTTATTCAAAAATATGAAGTAGGTGGCTGAAATGAATTTTAGAAGCAAATTAATTGTATTGTTATTTATTTTAGGGTTGGTGTTGTATGGAGTTGTCAATGTGATCGTATTGCCAAAAATAAATGCTAATGAAAAACAATATGTCATAGAACAACAAGACCCACTAACACATGACTTTGACCGTATTTTAAGTTATAAAAACCAATACATGGGAAATGCTGCAAATCTCGGTATGCTTTTTGATCACTTACCATTAAACGATATTCAAAGAACTTATCAATCGTATCCAGAGTTACTTACTTTTGAAATTATCTATCAGGAAAAAATATTAAATATAAGTAACAAAGAAAATGTTGAAAGAGCTTTTATTTATAATGCGACAGCTGCTTTTGCGCTCATTGATAATTTAGAAGGTTTATATTTTACACTTGATGATGAAAGGTATAAAATTTCACGTACAAGTCTTGAACAATGGTATGGGATAGATTTGAGAAGTTTAACTCATAAAAGTATATGGGAAGAAAAAATCCAAAACAGGTTAGCTGATGATAAAAATATTAAAGAAGGAATAACAACGGTATTTGAAAGAGAAACATATTGATTGTTCTTATATTCATGAGAAGTGTTGATTAAAGCTGCATAGTAAGCTTTAACAGAAAAACAAGTCGATTCCATTAGTGAAGGAATCGACTTGTTTTGTTTTATGCATTAATTACTACTTCATAATTTGGTGATAATGATCTTTCTCTCATAATTATTATTGAATCATATGAATGGAATCCAAACTGCTTCATAGTTTTCATTGCAAGACAATAAGCAAAGCAATTTTGTAACTTTATGATGGTGATATTGCTTATAACAAGTGATAACACCTTGTTTAAAGGATAATACATAGATTCACCATGGAAGGAAACGATATTGTTTAAAAGGAGGTTAACTATATGGATAATAAACATGTTAAAGCAGGAGATCAGGTGTATGTGATATATCGCAACCCTCATACCCCAAATGTTGCAAATATTGAGCAAGCAGAAATAGTAGCACATCCAGAAAATAACAATGATGTTGCACTTTTTCTTCATGAATCTTTTCATTTAATTGACGAGGATGATGCAGTTTATCCTACGTATGAAGAAGCAGAAAAAGCGTTCAATAATATATTTGATTACGAACAAGACTAAACTAACATGGCTATTGGATTTACGGTAGGTTATAACATTAATTATTCATGGGACTGAGACTTATATTTTATGTAGTTACAATTCGGACATTACGATAAGGAAGTGAAATATATGGTAAAGCCCTTTATGCCACAGCTTGTCTACTATGAACCTAATGCTATAACTTACAAGCTGGGTGAAGAGCTTTTAGATAAATTTAACGACTTAGGCGTCGAAATAAGAAAAACGACCTCTCATAATCAAGTAAGGAATATACCAGGTGAAGGTCATTTGCAACAATATCGTAACGCTAAATCAACGTTAGTGATAGGTGTTAGAAAAACGTTAAAATTTGATTCATCAAAGCCTTCGGCTGAATATGCACTTCCTTTGGCGACTGGATGTATGGGACATTGTCATTATTGTTATTTACAAACGACAATGGGAAGTAAACCTTATATTAGAACGTATGTCAATGTAGAAGAAATTCTTGATCAAGCTCATCAATATATGGTTGAGCGTTCACCAGAGGAGACAAGATTTGAAGCCTCTTGTACTTCAGATATTGTAGGGATCGATCACTTAACACATACTTTAAAACGAACAATAGAGTATTTTGGACAAAGTGATTTAGGTAAATTACGGTTCGTCACAAAATTCTCCCATGTAGATCATTTGTTAACTGCTAACCATAACGGAAAAACTCGCTTTCGCTTTAGTATCAATGCAGATTATGTCATAAAAAATTTTGAACCAGGTACGTCGCCATTATCAGATCGAATTGATGCGGCTAAAAAAGTTGTAGATGCAGGGTATCCATTAGGTTTTATTGTAGCCCCTATTTACTTGCATGAAGGGTGGAAAGAGGGATATCGAAATTTATTCATCAATCTAGATGAACAGCTACCAAAAACACAAAGAGGTGATATTACCTTTGAGATGATTCAACATAGATTTACGAAGCCAGCTAAACGTGTAATTGAAAAAAACTATCCAAAATCAAAGCTCAAAATGGAGGAAGAAGATAGAAGGTATAAATGGGGGAGGTATGGAATCGGAAAATATATCTATCAAAAAGATGAAGAGGCAGAACTTAAAGATACGTTGGAAAGTTATGTAGATCAATTTTTTCCAGAAGCAAAAATTGAGTATTTTACTTAAGCTGTTTTCGGATGGATAAACGGAGAACCTTAACTAGCAATAAAACAATAAACAATAAGCCTCTGGTGTTGATCTAGTTTGCAATATTACTTTTGTGCCATGGGCCTTTTCTTAAAAAGTTTGATAAAGTCTTGCTTTTTCCGTAGCATTTCTGGTGCCTTCTCTCTTTTAAAATTGACAATTGTAGTAAAGAAGCCTACGAAAAGAGCCTAAGAAACTATATATGAGGAGCAATTTTATGGATTTGCAAAGTGGTAAATTTTATTGGCCGACAACTTATAACAATCCTCCATCATATCCTGTGTTAGAAGAAGACATCAATTGTGATGTTCTTATTATAGGTGGAGGGAGTTCAGGTGCACAATGTGC
Organism: Cytobacillus sp. IB215665; assembly: GCF_033963835.1. Taxonomy (NCBI): domain Bacteria; kingdom Bacillati; phylum Bacillota; class Bacilli; order Caryophanales; family Bacillaceae; genus Cytobacillus; species Cytobacillus sp. IB215665. Next base: position 33,472 of record NZ_JAXBME010000017.1, on the reverse strand, counting down.
TTATTTACTCAGTGAAACTGGTTTAAAAGTAGCTGTTGTTGATAGAAGACAAATTGGACAAGGCAGTACAGCTGTAAACACTGCTTTAATACAATATTTGGGAGATAAAATGTTATTCGAACTAGTCAATAGTTTCGGTGAACAGTCGGCTATTTTACATACAAAATTATGTGAAGAAGCAATGAATGACATCGAAAAAGCTGCAATGCAAATGAAAATAGACCCGGAATTCAACCGTAGAGATAGCCTTTATTATGCTAGTGATGAAGAAGGAGTAGAAAAGTTAAACAAAGAATATCACTTTCTTCATAAACATCATTTTCATGTCGATCTATTAACTGAAAGACAGATTAGTGAGCGGTATCCTTTTGCTAAGAAATTGGCTTTACATATTTATGATGATGGGGAAATTAATCCTTATAAATATACGCATGGTCTGCTAATGGAGTCTCAACAGAGAGGAGTTCAAATATTTGAGCGAACTAGAATTAACGGTCATAAGTTAGAGAACGGTTCGACAACTTTTTTTACAGCAAATAAACATGCTATTAAGGCTAAACATGTAATTATTGCTGCTGGCTATGAAGGATTAGAATTTAAAAAAGAAAAAAATGGGTACTTAACTAGTTCCTATGCTATCGTAACTAATCCTATTGATGACTTTTCAGGCTGGTATAACAAAACATTGATTTGGGAAACTGCTCGCCCTTACATTTATATGCGGACAACACCTGACGGTCGAATAATTATTGGAGGCTTGGACGAGAATACCCATTATGCTAATGATCGTGATTCGAAAATTATTCATAAAAAGAAGAAATTAGTAGAGGAATTCAATAAATTGTTCCCAAACATAGCAGTTAATCCAGATTATTATTTAGGTGCTTTTTATGGTGGCACCCATGATGGATTACCTATGATTGGACAATATGAAGAATTTCCAAGCTGTTATTTTATATATGCATATGGTGATAACGGAATGGTTTATAGCGGAGTGCTAGCAAACATATTAAGAGATGTCATAACAAAGGGCTCACATCCAGCAATGGACCTGTATGGAAAACATCGCGTTTCATCTATGTAGTATTAATTATTTTCTCTCAAGTGTCATGAAGGTTTAAGCTAACTAAGAGCTGTGTAGTAAAAGGGTTCGTATGCTACACAGCTCAATTTTTTTGTGAATGACAAAATGACAAATAATCTTATGCGTTGAAGGTCATACAAAAAATCATAATGAAAAATAAATTACTTTTAAAAGTAATTTATCATTGCTTTCAAAAGAAAAGAGTATTACTATATAAAGTAAGGAGGTGTTGTTATGGATAACTTAAGACTAAATGTTACATTATTGCGTAGAAGAGTTCCTAATTTAACGAGTGCTGCAAAGTCTGTAGGTTTACGGCCAGCTACTGTTTCTAATTTATGTACCGGAAAAATTCCTGTCGGGCGTTCTGAGGTTCGCACGTTGGTTGCACTTGCTTCATTGGCAGAATGTAGTTTAGACGAATTAATATTAAGAGGGGAGAAGGTTAACATGGTTGAAACGGGAATAAAAGCATTAGATTTGTTTGCACCGTTAACGAAAGGAGGAACTGTCGGTTTAGTAGCCCGTCCTGGAATGGGGCAGCTAGTCGTCATTGCTGAAATGCTCGAGCGACTAAAAAAAGAAGGCTATTATTCAATTATGCTAAAACCAGAAGGCGAGCACCCAGAAATAAATGATATCGAAAAGATTGTGGATCTCGTAATAAATTCAATCGATGATGCTTATGAAAAGATGGTTAGCATAGGGAAAGCGAAAGAAATTACTTTTGTAACAGACCGCTCTCATGTTATTTCAGGTGAAATACATCGTTTGCAAGAACGACTACACGATGTAGGAGTAGAATCCGTTACTACTTTCCTTGTAGATCTAAAGGGAGAAGCAGTCGATGAAGACTTACCTTATGGCCCTTTAGAAACGTTATGGCAATTTGACGCAGACCTTGCAGCAAGGCGTAAGTTTCCAGCAGTGAACCCCATTTTTTCTACATCCTCAGTTCTTGAAGGATCACATATTGACCAAACCCACCTTACGATTCAACAACGTGCAAGAAAATTATTACGTCGCTACCGTGAATTGCGTTCATTAGTAAATATTAAAGGAGAAAAAAGCCTACCAGCCTCTGAAGTACAGACGTATAAGAGAGGAGAACGACTTGAGGCGTATTTAACTCAACCATTCTATGTTGCTGAGTCTTATAGTGGGCAGGAAGGAATGACGGTAAGTCTTCAGGATACGTTAAGTGATGTTAGAAAAATACTAGATGGATCATTTGATTCAGTTGACGTTGAGAAGATGAGCTATGTAGGGAAACTTATTTAATTTGAGTAACAAAATATACTCATGGGATCAAAAGTCGTAGAAGTTTAATTTATATTGTGTAAATGTTAAATTGACCAAAAGCTGTTTTAAGCATGCCAACAAGTGACGTGCAAAAAACAGCTTTTTATAGGTTAAAAAGTATAAACGTATTGGAGCGTGCTTACTTTATAATTCACTTCACATTTCACAAAAGCGAAATTCATTCAGCACTTTATTTACACATTTCTTAAGATAATGCTTCAGTTAATTGTGGAACAACTTGCTTTTTACGTGAAACAACACCTTTGAGAATAGCAGTATTGTCTTGTAATGATACATTGAATGCTTTTTCTACAGCATTAGCAGATTCACCTAGTGCAATAGCAGTTGAATCATTTGTTAAAATGTCAGTTACAACGAATAAAAATAAATCTAGTCCTTTTTCATTTATGACATTTGACATCGCTGTCTCTAAGTCGCTTTTGCGAGTAAGAACATCTGCTGTATCTACTGTGTTTACTTGTGCAATTTCAACTTTAGCAGAACCCATTTGGAATTCTTTTGCATCAAGAGATATCATCTCACTAGGAGCTTTATCGCTTAAATCTGCACCAGCCTTCAGCATGTTTAAGCCAAATTCTTCAAGATTCACCTCTGCAATTTCTGCTAATTCACGTGCAGCAGCTACGTCTTCTTCTGTGCATGTCGGTGATTTGAATAATAATGAATCAGAAATGATCGCTGATAACATTAATCCCGCAATTTCTTTTTTTATTGTTACACCGTGCTCTTTATATAACTTGTTTAAGATCGTAGCTGTACAACCAACTGGTTCAGCACGATAATACAAAGGGTCACTCGTTTCAAAATTAGCGATACGGTGATGGTCAATGACTTCGAGTACACGAACTTTATCAATATCATCCACACTTTGCTGACGCTCGTTGTGGTCAACTAAAATAACACTGTTTACTTCATTTGAAACTGTTTCAACTAAACGTGGTGCATCTATATGGAAATGGTCTAAAGCAAATTGTGTTTCTCCGTTTACTTCACCAAGGCGTACAGGCTCAGCGTTCATTCCAATTTGTGTTTTTAATTCCGCATAAGCTATTGCAGAACAGATTGTATCTGTATCTGGATTTTTGTGTCCGAAAATGAGTGTTTTTTCCATTCATATTCTCCTTCACTTATTCTTAATTAATAGGGTTCCAGTGGAAATCCTTTATTAAAATATGAGATATATATACTAACAACATATTTTATCATATATGAATACTTACAATAAAGATTTATATCGAAAACGAGCTGTAGACTGTGTTATTTATTATGTTATGATTGGTGAAAAATAGATAGGAGAGTAGAGATGTCATACATATTAATTAAGAATGGTAAAATATACAATCCTAACTATCACGGAAAAGCAGACATATTAATGATTAACGATAAAATCGTGAAGATAGCTGAGGATATTTCTGTAGAACATGATCTATTTGATATGGAAGTCATCAATGCAATGGGCAAGATCGTCGTTCCAGGGTTTATAGATCAACATGTTCATCTAATAGGTGGTGGTGGCGAACTTGGTTTTTATAGTAGAACACCTGAGGTGGTGCTATCTGATCTTGTGAAAAATGGCATCACTACAGTCGTTGGATTGCTCGGAACAGATGGTGAAACAAGGCATATTGAATCCCTCCTCGCTAAGGCTCATGGTTTAGAACATGAAGGAATAACGACATTTATTCATACAGGTTCATATACAATACCGAGTGTCACGATTACAGGTAGTGTGAAGAAGGATATTATGTTTATTGATAAAGTAATTGGTGTGAAGGTTGCGCTTTCAGATCATCGGTCTTCACAAATGGCAGATCAAGAAATGATTCGTTTAGCTTCTGAGGCAAGAGTAGCAGGTATGTTAAGTGGCAAAAGTGGTATGGTGCATATCCATGTTGGAGGTGGAGGCGCTCGACTTGATCAGTTATTACGAATTGTAGAAGAAACAGACATTCCTATTACTCAATTCATGCCTACACATGTTTCAAGAACGAAGGGGTTACTTGAACAAGCCATTCAGTTTGCACAAGTTGGTGGTCGTATTGATATATCAACATACGCAGAGGTCTATAACAATGACGAAATCCTACCGAGTGATGCAGTAGTAGAATGTTTAAACCATAAAGTTCCGGTCGAAAACATTACGATAAGCTCTGATGGGAATGGAAGCTTACCTGTGTATGATGAAAATAGCAACATCATTGGGTTAGATGTAGGTAAAGTGGATACTCTATACACTGTTTTTAAGCATTTAGTTACGAAGAAGAATATCGATTTAGCTGATGCTTTAAAAATCGTAACCTCTAATGTTGCTAAAGCAATTGGTGCGTATCCACATAAGGGTTTGTTAAAAGAAGGTAGTGATGCAGACATTGTTATTCTAAATGAACAAACTCTTAATATTGAACATGTATTTGCAAAAGGACAACAGATGGTCAAGGATGGGCAAGTAATTGTGAAAGGAACATTTGAATAATTTGATATATGTAAAAAGGTACTAAGCATAACATTGTATAGTGCCTTTTTCGCTGTTTTTGTATAAAGGTGAATGAAATAAGAGTTGAAGATAACTCTGTTAATGGCGAGTTATACATAAATGACGTTTAAGTTATTACTTCTAGAATTTAGACCGCAACTTTAGTTAAAGTTGTTGGAAGTAAAAGAAGATAAGAAGTATACTGTTCATGAAGTTGTAACACCTATACGGGTATAGGTAATATATAATATAGTTGTAAATAAAATTTTTAAGTAAGGAGGAATAAAAAGTGAGTGCGCAGCAACCATCTATAGGCATTATCCTAATGAGTGACGAGCTTGAAAAATTACATGCAGGTGCATTAGTCGGGTCAGTAGCATCGATGTCAGGAATGAAGGTAAATGTTTTTGTAACAATGACCCAAGGTTCACAAGTCATAACCATGTAAGAAAATATTTATTGGAGGTGTTATTACTATGGCTGATGTTATGATCACAAGGTCTATTGATGCTCGTGGCTCATATTGTCCAGGTCCATTAATGGAGCTTATTAAATCCATTAAAACAAGTAAGATAGGTGACATTATTGAAGTTCTTTCATCCGACAAAGGATCGGCTGTTGACATTCCGGAATGGGCCAAAAAAATGGGCCACGAAATAGTTTATTTAAAAAGAATAGATGAAGAGTACAAAATAGCGGTCAGAAAAATGAGATAAATTTATGTGATTTGAAGGAAGGAGAGGTGTTTTTCTCCATGAAAAAAAGGATTGTTATCATCGGTGCAGGTAGTGGTGGCATGATGGTAGCGAATAAATTGGCACGGCAGTTAAATGATGAAATAACAGAAGATAAAGTTGAGGTTCAATTAATTTCTAATACAGAACAGCATATTTATCAGCCTGGTTATTTATATGTTGTATTTAATGAAAAAGCCCCTGAACATTTTATCCGTCAGCAAGAAACACTCGTCCATAGAAATGTTCATTTACAATTTGATGATATTGAAAAAATTATCCCTGAAAAAAAATTTGATAAAGTCAAAGACAACTCAATATTCCTACGATGTTTTAGTTATTGCTACTGGCTCTCACCCTAATTTTAATAGTATCCCTGGTTTACAAGAGGGGGCAGATAATTTCTACACACTTGAAGGGGCTATTAAATTACGAGATAAGCTAGTAGATATGAAAAAAGGTAAAATTCTTATTACGATTGACGTTCCTCATAAATGTCCTGCAGCTCCTCTAGAATTAGCATTAATGTTAGAAGATTATTTTAGTAAGAGGGGTATAAAAGACGACATTACGATTAAATACACATATCCAATAGGTAGAATTCATTCATTGCAACCAGTGTCAGCTTGGGCAGAACCGGAATTTGAGAAACGCAATATAGAATTCGAGTCATTTTTTAACGTAGAATCAGTTGATCCACAACGCAAGGTTGTAATGACAATGGATGGTGAGGAGCATTCTTATGATCTACTCATTTCTATTCCATCTCATGAAGGGGCACCAGTTGTTGTAAATTCAGGACTCGGTGATGAGATCGGCTTCATTCCGACAGATCGTTATACATTAAAAATGGCAGGGTCAGATAATATTTATGTGGTAGGAGATGCCACTAACTTACCAATTAGCAAAGCTGGCTCCACAGCACATTATCAGACAGAAGCGTTAGTACCTAATATTGTGAATCGTGTTAAAGGTTTACCTGAAACTCATAGATATAATGGTAAAGTCGCGTGTTTTTTAGAAAACAGTTTAGAGGACGCAAGTATGATTACATTCGACTATCATACACCACCTAAACCAGTTGCCACTTCTGATTTTCTTCATTGGTTCAAGCTAGTCTATGGTGAGTTATATTGGCTAAACGCAAGAGGAATTTTGTAAAGAAGGTGTTCATATTGAGTACTAGTGAGCAAGGAGAACACTTAGTGGTTGATCAAACGAGTGATAAAATAAAGCAATTATTGGATGCTGTTAGTCAAGCAACAACTGGAGAAATGGTTTCAGAGCTAGCTCATAAAACGGTAAAGATTACTGAAGTAGCTGATCAAATAATTCAGCCTGAAACTATAGAATTATTGACAACTCTCGTTGAAGTAAGTAAAAGTTTACAACAGACGTTAGTTGAAATTAAGCAGCTAGAAGAAAATGGTGTATTAAAAAGTTTAGCTCAATTGGCTGAGCTAATAAATGGTATGAAACAAGCTATGACTAGTTCTATGGTTAGTGATATGTTTGAAAAATCAATAAAAATGATTGAAGTAGCTGATGTAATGTTACAGAATGGTTCAATTAATATGGCTGAAGGTGTAGTTAACGCTTTTAACAAAGCACAATTAGATCGTAAAGGAAAAGATCCATTAACTGCAATGCAACTTTCAAGATCAATGTTTGATAGAGAGACAAGAGAAGGTTTGAGTTTACTGTTATTTTTTTTGAAGTCCCTTTCAACAGAACTGAAATAGGCTCAAAACCATTAAGGCAACATATCCAGTATGTTGCTTATTTTATTAGTACAAAAAAATAAATACATATATAACGAATCTACGTGGTATCTTTTGAAAGCAATCCTTTATAGTGATTCTAACAACAAAGTAAATATAAACAGCCGTTATATAAAATGAAACCTTTTAGGTTGTAGTCCGTATACAAAGATATATTCAAGAGGGAGGTGAATACAGATGTTTGTTGAATTGATAAACAATATATTCCCTTATATATTTTCACTTAGTTTACTTATTACTACTGCACTTGTAGTGTCAGCAGTCATTTATATTTCTAAGCAATATGTAAATAAACATCAATTTTTTAAAAAAGAATACTTACAATCAATTCATCTATCTCCTTTACTTGATCAACAAAAATCAGGAGATGTTAAGCTGATACAAAATTGGATCAATTCAAAAATAAAAAGGAAAGAATCTCCTGATGACGATTCAGATTGTTTTCCGGTCTCATTAAGAACAAAATTACAAATGAGACGAGGAGGAAAACTGTGGTACGTCAGTCTGTATTCACAATTCTTAAGAAAAAGAGTAGTTTATTAGTTATCATTGGGTTGGTCTTGTTAAGTGGCTGCCAAGCAACGGCTGAGCCAATAGATGCCAATACATCTGGATGGTTTAATCATTATTTTGTGTATACATTTTCTTATTTAATTCAATATATTGCAGCCTTGTTTAAAGATAGCTATGGATTATCTATCATTGTGATAACAATCATTATTAGGCTAATTTTAATGCCTATGATGATTAAACAATACCGTAACCAATTGAACATGAAAGAAAAGATGAACATGATCCAGCCGCAAATGAAGGAATTACAACAAAAGCTTAAAGACAAAGCTAAGAAGCCTGATGAACAAAGAAAGCTGCAACAAGAGATGTTAGAACTTTATCAACAGCATGGGATTAATCCTTTATCCATTGGCTGTCTACCAATGATCATACAATTCCCAATTTTAATTGGCTTCTACTATGCGATTCAGCGCACACCTGAAATCGCTACCGATTCATTTCTATGGTTTAACCTCGGGCAACCGGATATAATTATGGCGCTCATAGCGGCATTCGTTTATTTAATTCAGTATAAAGTATCGCAAATGGGCATGAATTCACAACAGCAACAACAATTTGCGTTTATAGGTTATGTGTCACCAATTTTAATTGGCTTATTTTCGTTAACTGCTCCAGCAGTTTTACCTCTGTACTGGGCAGTCAGTGGAGTATTTATGATTTTTCAAACTGTCATTGCGAACGTTCTTTTTAACAAGAGGCTAATGCCAAATGGCAATGTTGTAGAATAATTAATGATAGACAGATTTTTTATCCCCTCTATTGCCGGTTTATAATCTTAGCATTCTCATTTATAATTATCGTAATCTTAATAGGAGAATAGAGGGGGGATATTAATGAAGGAAGTTTATATTTTATTAACGGATACCGGTACAACACTTAATAGAACAATTAAACTTGTCACACATGCCCCTTATAATCATGCTTCAATAGCATTAGATAAAGAGTTGAACGAAGTGTTTAGCTTTGGACGTAAACAACCAATTAACCCTCTATACGGTGGATTTGTACAAGAGGACTTTGTGAAAGGTACATTTAGTTGGTACCCTGAAACAACGTGTGCTATTTATAAATTATATGTAAATGAACGTATATATAATAAAATGCTGCGACTTATTGCAGCTTTTAAAAAAAATGAGAAATGGTACTATTACAATTTTATAGGATTGTTTGGTGTACCTATTAATTATCCGATTGAAGTTCCTTCATCTTATTTTTGTTCTCAGTTTGTTGCAGAGATTTTGAGGCGTAGTGGCATTAAACTTTTTAATAAGCCTAGTTCACTAGTCTCACCAAATGATTTCCGAAACGCTAACAAACTAGATTTAGTCTATGAAGGAAAAATTTATGACTATCCTGAATTAAAGCTTAGTTATAATCCAAAAAAATATAATAGTTTTCCATTTCGAAAGTATGTAGCTCAACAATTTATAGCAGCCTTTGAAGGAAATAGTGATGAAAGAGAATATTATTTTCGAGATGGATTTGTCAAACCGAAAAAAATATTGTTTGAAAGAAAGATAAGAGATGCTTCATCTATCATTAAAAAATAAAGGCACTTTTTGAAAGCTTTGTTAATATAATGGCTAAATAAGGACAGATGAAACGACTGATAGCTGTTCATTTCGGATTTAATTTTAGCTGCTTTCACAGCCTATAACATCAAACTACACCTCCAATGTTACTCATTAGTAATAACAGGAGGTGTAGTTTTTTTACGATAATAAATATAGAAAGAGTGCTAGTATTTAATCAAACACTTTGACAGTAGACGCTTCAAAATCTAAGAGTTCGTTAGTTGTTTGTTCTAGTAATGCAACATTAAATAGATATTCCCCAGGTTTGTTGAACGTACCAATAATGTTGGCACATGTGTTTAGTATAACAGGGTCAAAGATATGAACACCTACTTCATTAAACTCTATTGGAGTCCCATCACTAAATACAAATTCTATATCATTAGCTTGTTCGTGATCTCCTAGTGCTACTAATACTTTTGTATCTATATCTGCATCAGTAGTAGAGAAGGTACACACTTGAATAAATTCTTGCACCCCAACTTCTGCATTTATAGGTTCTCTAAGTCGGACACAAAACGCCAGTTTTCATACACCTCCTTATATAAAACTACTTTAGTATATGAACTGATCATTTAAGAGATTGGACAAAATATGTAATTTACAAAAAAAGGTATGTGTCTTGGAGCATAGGTCTACTTGTATAGAGTAGGAATATAGTTTGTAGTTTGTAATGGTGGGTAATATAAGTTTTTCTTATGTTTATATATAAAAATTTAAGAATATTCTTATGTTAAATTCGAGAGTAAGATATATATAGAATAACATTCATCGTGATTTGAGGTGTATAAATGGTTATACAAATTATACTATTTAACGGTTTTGATGAATTAGATGCAATTGCTCCTTATGAAGTTTTAAAGCGTTCAAATGAAATAAAAGACTATTTTCAAGTAAGTCTTGTCACGTTAGATGGGCAAAAGGAAGTAAAAGGCTTTTATGGTTTGAAGGTAAATGTAGATGCTACAATCTCCATTGAAAAACGTCCAGATATGTTAATAGTTCCGGGGGGTGGATGGAATCATAAAGGGGAGCATGGTGCTCGAAAAGAAGCAGAGCTGGGTGTTTTACCTGAAATAATCAAACAATTTTATGAACAAGGTACGATTATTGGTGGTGTATGTACAGGTGGAATGTTAATGGCGGTTTGTGGGATAACAAAAGGTCGTACAACTACAATGCATCACCTAGCATCAAAAGAAATGGCCGCCCTAGGTTGTGAAGTGATCGGTGCAAGAATAGTAGATGATAATAAGTTACTTACTGCAAGAGGAGTCACGTCAGGTGTTGATTTGGCTTTATGGTTAATAGAACGGTTTGTTGGATCGGATGTAGCCTGTGCAGTGGAAAAGAGATTAGAGTATGAGAGAAGGGGAACGGTGTGGAAGACGAGTGCGAATGATAGCAATTAGACTATCATCTTTGTTTTAGCATAAGTTTTGTTTTGTCTGTATTTTAATAAGTTTGGAGGGAATTAGAAGTATACCTTACCAATAGGAAAATCTTGTGTAGTATATGTTACTTATCACTTTACATTCTTCTCGACAATAATTGAGTGTAAATTTATGTAGAAAGGGGCTTAATCATGATAGCTGTAAAACAGATAAACCCTGAAGACACTTATGAAATACGTAATGAAGTATTGCGCCCTCATCAAACAATAGAGGCATGTAAGTACGAGCATGATCATCATCATCAAACATTTCATTTAGGAGCTTTTGTAAATAACAGCATAGTAAGTGTAGCCTCGTTCTATAACGAGTGTCACCCGTTGATTGACGGTCATGTACAATATAGGCTAAGAGGGATGGCGACTTTGAAGAAATATAGAAATAATAATGCAGGTAGTAGTTTGATTAATTATGCAGAAGCATTGATGAATGAAAAAAATGTGGACTCTTGGTGGTGCAATGCACGTGTATCTGTATGTGATTACTACGGGAAATTAGGCCTTTTACCACAAGGTGATATATTTGAAATTTATCCAATTGGCCCTCATAAGTTGATGTATAAGGTTTTTTAATAAGGCTGTTTTCGTGCGGAATTGTGTTTTTTATACTAAAAAAACATGTATACAACTAGGTTTAAGGCATATTTTCTTCTGTACAGCGATGATTGTTGAGTAAAATGACGTTTTTATCTTCTATTTTAGGAACTATAGATTTTAAAATAGAAACAAAAAAAAATAAATAACCTTTGTTACAATTGCATTATTTTGAAAGTAATTTGAGAGAGTGGGCACAGATCAATCTAATCTACTATGATTTATCTCGTAAAGTGTTACAATAAACTTTAATTATCTGAATGTTCAAATAATCATGCTGATGAGGGGGGAGAAATATAATGAAAACAATCGGGCTGCTTGGTGGCATGAGCTGGGAATCATCCTCTATATATTACAAATTAATTAATGAAAGAGTAAAAGAAAAACTAGGAAAACATCATTCAGCAAAAAGTTTAATGTACTCTGTAGATTTTCAACATATCAAAGATCTTCAATTTGCTGGGAAATGGGATGAAGCGACTGACGAACTTATCAATGCGGCAAAGTGTATAGAAAAAGGTGGGGCAGATTTTTTACTTATTTGTACAAATACGATGCATAAAATGGCTGAGGATATCCAAACAGCAATTACAATGCCAGTGCTTCATATTGCAGATATGACGGGAGAAGCAATAAAGCAATGTGGGATAACAAAAATTGGACTATTAGCAACGAAGTTTACGATGGAGCAGGAATTTTATAAAGGGCGATTACAATCGAATGATAATATAGAAGTGATTGTACCTAATGAACGAGAGCGCAACATTATTCATGATGTTATCTATAATGAGCTTTGTTTAGGCAAAGTAAGGGATGAATCCAAGCGTCAATATGTAGAGATCATCGATAAGTTAATTGAGCAAGGAGCTGAAGGTATTATACTCGGTTGTACAGAAATAACGATGCTTATAAAGGAGCAAGACATATCAGTTCCTGTCTTTGATACGACGAAAATTCATGCTATTAAAGCAGCTGATCATGCTATGAATGAGGAATAAGAGCAATTAAAAAACTAGTAGATGAGATTTAGAGAAACTCATCAAAGTTATTGTTTGAGTAATTGATAAAGTTAAATATGATTGTACAATGTGACGTCTTTCTTGTGTAGAAGGGACGTCTTTTTATCATGGAAAAAGCAGTTGGGTTAAAGCTAAAGCTTGTCAAACTATTACTTATTTGCAAAAAGGCCTTAGTGGGAATTTACGATTATGCTATCCGATTGGCAGTTGAGACACATAAGCTAGCTTACCATCTGGTGTGAATAAAATAGTATTAGGCTGAAAATTAATTTGAACGGTAGCAATCACTGTATGGGTCTTAACATCAACGACAGAGACAAATCCCTCATTTATATTAATACTATTAGTCACATAAGCCAATTTTCCATCTGGTGTGAATATAACATCGGATTGTCCGAATGGAATCGAAATATTAGCAATAACTGAATGGGTTTTTACATCAATAACTGTCAAAGAGTTACCCGTAGTTTCATTTGTTACATAGGCTAGTTTACCGTCAGGGCTAAAATCAATAGTACCTGTTAAGATTTCTACAGGTATATTTGCTACGACTGAATGAGTTTTCACATCGATAACTGATACTGATACATCTCCTCTGTTAATGACATAAGCAAGCTTGCCATCAGGGGTAAATTTAACTCTAAATGGAGAATCACCAGCTACAATCGTTGCAATGACTGAGTGTGTATCTGTATCAATGGCAAAAACATTTGAGGTAGGAGAATTTCCTACAGCATAAACGATGTTACCATCAGGACTGAATGAAATATCTAATAAGTTATCAGTAACTGCAAATTCTATTGTGTCAATAAGTAAATGAGTTTTTACGTCAATAACAGATATTGTGTTTGGCTCTATTCCTTGAAAATCTTTATTGGTTACATAAGCAAGTTTGCCGTTTGGAGAAATATCTACGATAAAAGGGTTTCTACTTACTTGAATTGAAGAAATAAGTGAATGAGTATTTACATCGATTACGAAAATTTTCTTACTGAAAGGGTTAGTCACGTAAGCTAATTTGCCGTTAGGTGTAAATGCAACATCAATCGGATTATCATCAACTGGAACCGTAGCGATGATTGAATGAGTTTTCACATCAATAACAGATATTGAGTCAGGTAAAGTTGTTACATAAACTAGTTTTCCATCGGGAGTAATAGCCATCCCATAAGTATCAAAAAGACCAGTACCTACAGGGATTGTGGTTATCAAGCTATGTGTTTTCACATCAATGACAGCAATGGTCAATATGAATCACCTCTTCAAAAGTATGGATAATATAATCATATGAAGCTATAACTTGGTTTTTTCCAGTTCCTAGATTTTTTTGTAGGGGGCGAGCATAGCGCTTCAGAAGGAAGTAGCTATTGCAGAAAACTGTTAAATAGATGAAAAAAAGTTGATTCTCTGTTATGGTAGAGAGTCAACTTTTTTATCGTGGAGATGTCAGTTAAGACAATTAAATCCGATACTTGATTTTTTCAGTTGCTTTATAGGTAATAAATAACAACATATATATTGTAACGATTTTAGTTTTAAGGACGTCTAACAGTAGTAAATGTATTGAAACTAATATTTTGTTAGTTAGATTATTGATAATAAATGATGGGGTGTTTTGCTATCAGCAAAGATATTACACAAAAGAAGAGTAGAGACCCTTTTTTTGATAATGCAAAATTTTTTCTAGTTTTGTTGGTTGTATTTGGGCATTTAAGCAGTATGTTTAGGACGCAGAATGAATTTCTAAATGTAATGCTCAATTTCTTGGCTGCTTTTAGAATGCCTGCTCTAATATTGATTGCAGGATATTTTTCTAAAAGCTTTTATAAAAAGGGATTCATAAATAAGGTTATTAAAAAGACGCTATTTCCATATGTTTTATTCGAAATCATATATTCTTATTACAATTATGTATTATACGATTACGATACATTTCAACTGTCATTATTTATGCCAACGATGGGTATGTGGTTTTTGTTAAGTATGTTTTGTTGGAATTTAATGTTGTTTATATTTACGAAAATTCCATATTCACTCGTATGTGCTTTTCTATTTGGAATTGGAATTGGCTATGTAGATAGTGCAGAAGCATACTTTAGTATTTCAAGAACTTTTGTGTTCTTTCCGTTTTTCCTTATTGGCTATTATATGAAACCAGCATATTTCCATTGGGTAAAACAAAGTTATGGAAAGATCATATCTATTACATTATTTATTTTTTGTTTGGCTATATTTATAGTTTTGGATCCATCTACAATGAGAATGTACCTATTAGGTAAATATTCTTTTGATACTATTGGACATTCTGCTTTGTATGGGTCATTCTTTCGCATGATGGTTTATGTAGTTATGCTTTGTGGTATTATTTCTTTTTTACCTTGGGTTCCAAAAAAACAGATGTTTTTTACACCTTTAGGCCTTAGAACTTCGTACGTATTTATTTTGCATTTCTTTTTTATTAAATTTATTAAAACACTAGATTGGTACGCTGCTGGAAGTGTATGGAATATCATTGTTATTCCGTTATTAACGATAATCATCACATTTGGATTGAGTTCTAGGCCAGTCATGTTCTTGACAAGATCGGCTATTGAATGCAAATTTGTAACAAAGAATGTTAAGAAGCCATATGGTTCCGTTAACAAAGCGGCTTAGAGTATTGAATGAAAGTGTGGGAATATACCTTATTATTTTGGCAATGAAAGAGGCTGATACAATTACTTACATGTATCAGCCTCTTTGTTATTACAGTTTTATATTGACTGCCTTTTAGAATATTTTTTTAAATAATATTGGTGCATCGCAATGGCTTCTACTTTATTTATTTGAGCCGCACCACCGATATTTTGTACATCAATAAATATCCGACATGCTTTTTCGAGTACTTGACACGTAACGAATGCTTCGTCAATCGATCTGCCTACACAAATTGTACCGTGATTAGCTAATAGAGCACCATTTCTGCCTTTAAGTGCTTTAATAACGTTTTTTGTGAGTTTTTTTGTGCCTGATATAGCGTAGTCAGCCACTCTAATACTCGGCCCTACAATTTGTACCATATCATCTAATATTGGAGGGATTTCTTTACGAGCAGCGGCAACTGTACAACCGTGAAGGGAATGAGTATGAATTACGGAATTTACATTTTTTCTTTCCTTATATATTTCCGCATGTAATCCACGTTCTGTGGAAGGTTTTAGCTCACCTTCATATGTTAAATCCGCCAAATTGACAACGACCATATCATCAGGTGTTTGATCTGCATAATTTTTACCACTTGGTGTGATAACCATTGTATTCTCATCAACTCTTGCACTAATATTTCCCCAAGTTCCTTCTACAAGTCCGCTGGAAAGTAGTCTCTTTCCTGCGTCACAAACCATCTTCTTCACTTCAGTAACTTCCATTACATTTCCTCCTTATGTTCACTTGATAAAATCATCGTTGATTCATTTAATTTAGACGTCAGAAATAATCCAATTAACATTAAACCTATAAGTATGATCATGGCAGGTGTTAGTGAGTCAGTTGAGCTAACTCTAAATGCATCCATGCTATAAGTGAATATTACACCTGAAATTTGCCCCATTAGCATAAGCATGCCATAGGATGTACCTTCTGGGATTGGATTAGCGATCTCTGCGCCATATTGAAAAGCGATCGGTCCGACCCCCATCATGAAAAATCCTAGAAATGCACAAGACAGAAGGATTAAGCTATATTGGTGAAAAAAAGTAAGCCCAATAAAACCAGGTATAGATGCAATTAATGGAATGATTAATAGTAAACGACGTTGATGAATACGATCTGAAATAATTGGGAGGATAACAGCTCCAACGAGGCCTAATATAACTAATACACCGCCAGCGATACCTGCTTGTGAAGGGGTGATTCCTCTAGGACTAAGGATATTTTCAATCCATGTCATCACTGCATTGAATACGCCCATTACGATAAAAACACACGCCATTAACACGATAAAATCTCTTTTGTGTAACATTTGCTGTAACCCTTTAAATGAAAAGGTTTGTTCGGTCTCTTCAACGATACTTGGAGATGTCGGTGGATGCTCTTTGGATAAGATTAAAAATATGCAGGCAGAGATGAGCGCTACAATACCATATATGCTCAACATGCTTTCTAAGCCGTACTGGTCAGTAAGAATTGGGGTTAACACTAAGGCAATAATCATCCCGATATAAGTAGCCATAGATGCAATTCCTGTAGCGGTAGCCCTTTCATCAACAGGAAACCAACGTGCAGCTGCCTTTGTTATGGAATTTGTTAGAAATGGCTGACCGGTAGCAACACCGATTTGTGAAATAACTACTATCGTAAAGCTTGACGACATATACCCTCTTGATAGGCCAAATACAGCAGTAATAATAGCACCAACTGCAACAGCGATGCGAAAACCATACGTATCAACAAGCCAAGAAGCTGGTAAGGTCATTATGATATACACAACCATGAAACAAATTGATAAAAATGCAATGCTAAGGCTAGAAACGTTGTAATAATCTTCTGCGATACGAGTAATTGGAGCGAAAGTTAACCAAAATAAATTGGTTGTAGCAAGAATTGGAATCATTGAAACAAGAATAACCCATCTGTAACGGTAGACTTTAGGTTTTTCCATACCGACCTCCATATCATGTTTTATTAGGTAGATTTTCTAGTTACCTTTTCTATAACTTGGGTAGTATTGTGGAAATAGTAAACGATGTATACAGAAAAGAGTCTTCTGTTAGAATCGAGCCGAATTTAAATCGGCATAAGATTGTTTCAAAGAGTAGTAGATTGATTTATAGGAGGATAATAACTGACTATAAATTTGAGCATTTTGTACATTGGGTTCATAATGTTTATCCGTTTTTATTAAATTATTAACACAGTTAAAATCATCATAGATACCAAGTCCAATCGCTGCACAAATTGCTCCACCAACGGCACCGGCCATTTGTGGTTGTAACACTGTAGTGACAGGCTTTTGTGTTACATCTGATAATATTTGCATCCATTGGCTGTCAAGAGAGCCTCCTCCAATTAACTTTAATGTTGAAACATCAAACCCGTAATCACGTTTGAAGTTTTCTAAAATCCAACTTAAGTTGTAAGAGACACCTTCATAGACAGCTCTCATCATATGTTCCCTTGTATGTTCTAGGCTTATATTAAATAATGTGGCCCTAGTAGTAGTAGTACTCACTGGACATCTTTCTCCTAGCATCCAAGGTGTACAAACTAGATAGTCAGAACCAGGAGGGATTTTCTTAACATCTTCATCCATAAGATCAAATATATTATCAACATTCGGATCTTGCTGTTCGTGAGAGTAGAATTGATCAGCAATCCATTGGATACAAGATCCAGCAGCTTCAGTAATACCCACAACATGAGCCATGTTGGGATCAGCACTTTGAATAACAGCAGCACCATTTTTATGCTTTAAGTTTTTTGAAGTTGAAACACATACCCATGCAGAAGTCCCGAGGTAAATATGGGCTTCCCCTTCACCAACTGCATTGGCACCAACTGCAGCACTTTGCACGTCATCACAACCACCGAAGACAGGGGTCCCTTGAAGCAATCCCATTGCATCAGCAGCCTCTTTAGTAAGGCCACCAACATTATCTATTGAGCGCACAAGAGGTGGAAGTTTATTCGTATCAATACCGCAAAGTTGAAAGAAGAACTTTAACCAATCTTTTTTCTTTAAGTCAAACCCATAGGATGATGCACCAGACCATTCAATGACTGGATTGCCGGTTGATTTAAATTTAAGAAAGCCATTTACGTCTAAAAAATACTTCGTTTCATGATATACCGTAGGTTCCTTTTCTTTGATCCATAGAAGTTTTGGGATCACATCTTTGCCCATTAATTTTACGCCAACAACCGCTTTAAAAAGCTGTTCCCCTAGAAGTTT
The DNA here is from genome assembly GCF_033963835.1 of Cytobacillus sp. IB215665. Taxonomy (NCBI): domain Bacteria; kingdom Bacillati; phylum Bacillota; class Bacilli; order Caryophanales; family Bacillaceae; genus Cytobacillus; species Cytobacillus sp. IB215665. Next base: position 14,938 of record NZ_JAXBME010000017.1, on the reverse strand, counting down.
CCTCATAATTCTTTTTGCTTGCAGTTCAGCTCGACCATCTACCCACGATATATTAGGTCGTAATACTTGACCATCGCTATTAATTGGTATTATACCCATTGCTTGAGTCGTGAAAATGATTCCTAATACTTCTTGTGGTGATACGCTTGCTAATTCTAACACTTGTTTTGTCGTTTTAATGATTGCGTTCCAATAGTCTTCAGGTTGTTGCTCTACCCAATTTGGGTGTGGTGTGAGTAAAGGATAGGAAGCAGTAGCACTAGCAATGATTTTTCCGTTTGTATTTACAAGAACTGTTTTATTGGAACTCGTACCTACATCATGAGAAATTAAGTATTTCCCCCCCATACAAAACCTCCACTAATAGATTAAAGGCTACATTCGTATTGATTTGTGTTACTAAGAAATACACCGTAGCCAATTAAATTACAGCATCTTTTCTTCTACTGATAATTTTTCGATCTTGTAATGACAATAAGTAATGAATGCTACAAAGTTCATGATAAAGAGTTTGGAAAATAATAGATTCCTGTAGTTGTAAGCGCAGTGGTGATGCATATTTTACTTTTAATATGGAGTCATGGTAGATGAAGGTGGCATAAACAGTACTGAAAATTCAGAAAAATACACATAATAGAAAAGCCTCTAACTATATTATATATGCTATTCCAAATATGGAAATAGTTTTTTCTGAGAAAAGTATACCTTAGTACGATTTAATAATCAAGTATATAATTAGAATATATTTTATATTCAGACTTTACAATAAAAATAGACTGATATATAATACCGTTATTAGGAAAAGGCTGTTTTCGTATTAAGGAATAAACACGTATCCTCATCTTAAATACAATGATTATCCTATACAAACCCATTGAATACTTAAGAAATTAGTAGCTTCAATGTATACGAAAAGAGCCTAGGAAAAAGCGTAACTAGGAGGAAAAAACATTAACAATCATAGTTCGTATAACCTATCCAGGCGAGAGCGTAAGAAAATGAAAACCACAACAAATATTCTCAAGTCAGCACGTTATTTATTCCGAGATAAAGGCTATGAGAAAACATCAATAGAAGACATTACAGAAATGTCAGATATCGCAAAGAGTACTTTTTTTAAGCATTTTCCGAATAAAGAAAGTTTGTTGATTGGAATTGCAGAAGAAGAAGTAGCTGATCTATTAGATTTAATGGACGACCCACTTTATAAATCCTCGCAAACAATTGAAAAGATTAGAACCATTATGCTTAGACTTCTAGAAGATTCTTTACCCTATTTACAGCTTACAGGGCGTGTAGTTTTCTCATCAATTATTAATAAAAGTGATAAAGAAACTCCTTACTTGCAAATTAGAAGAATATTAGAAAACTTAATTAGAGAAAGTCAGGAAAAAGGTGAGATCAAAGCAACTTTTTCACAAAGTGAGATCGTTACGTTAATTATGGGTAGTTATTATGGGCTCTTATTCAGGTGGCTTGAAGAAGATTCTAAAGTAGGTGCAACTTCGGAATTAGATCACATTTTAGATATGATTTTTAAAGGAATTACCGAAGAATAAAGGGGTGTCTTTCTATGGAAAAGAAAGGATACGCAATCTCAACATGGCACGATACAGCGGAAATTTACAACAAACTTGATCATTTAATGCAACAGCCGATGAGGCCGATTAAACGTGAAGCGATGAAAGAATATCTAGATTACTATGAAACTAAATGTAGTAAATCTAAAGAAATGATTACAGAGGCAAAAAAATATATTCCTGGTGGTGTACAGCATAATTTAGCGTTTAATTATCCATACCCTATTGTCGTAAACAAAGCAGAAGGAGCTTATTTGTGGGATATTGATGGAAATAAATATATTGATTTTCTACAATCAGGTGGGCCCATTATTTTGGGGAGTAATTATAAACCAGTTAGAGAAAAAGTAATTGAATTATTAAATGATTGTGGACCTGTTACTGGACTATTCCACGAATATGAATTTAAGCTTGCAAAGTTAATTAATAAACACATGCCTGCAGTAGAAATGTTTCGTATGCTAGGAAGTGGTACAGAAGCCGTTATGGCTTCAATCAGAATTGCTAGACTTGCAACAGGGAAGAAAAAGGTTGTCAAAATTGGCGGTGCGTATCATGGCTGGAGTGACCAAATGGTTTATGGATTAAAGATCCCAGGTACAGGGAGATTTGAAGCACACGGTATACCTCGAGCAAGTACTAGGCATACGCAAGAAGTAAAACCAAATAACTTAGGTGCATTAAGAAGGCAGCTACAGCTTAATAAGCTAAAGGGCGGTACAGCTTGTGTAATAGTTGAACCAGTTGGTCCAGAGAGCGGTACGAGACCGATATACAAAGATTATAATCATGAAGTTCGCAAACTTTGTGATGAGTTTGGTGCTCTGCTCATATTCGATGAGGTTGTAACGGGTTTTCGCATAGGATTAGGAGGAGCTCAAGGCTATTTTGATGTAAAACCAGATTTGACGGTATTTGGAAAAGTAATTGCTGGTGGTTATCCAGCTGCGGGCGGTGTTGGAGGTCGCAAGGATTTAATTGAACGACTTGCTGCAGGTTTGGAGAGTGGTAAAAAAAGAGCATATGTTGGCGGAACATTAGCTGCAAATCCGTTAAGTGCGCTTGCTGGCTACTATACAATACTAGAAATTGAAAAAACAAACGCATGTGAAGTTGCAGGGAGGGCAGGGGATCGTTTAACGAAGGGGCTTAATGAACTTATTAATAAGTATAATCTACCTTTTGTCGCCTTTAACCAAGGATCTATATGCCATCTAGAAACTGCGGCAGCGATGTTTGTCAAATTAGGAATCAATATTTTAAGTGCACTCGGTGAAATTAAAAAACGGAAGCACATGATGGAGGAGATGGGTGCTGCTTATATGGCGGAAGGAATCGTTTCGCTGGCAGGTAGCAGACTATATACTAGCTTGGCAGATACTGATGAAGTGATTGATGATGCACTTAATCGTTTTGAGCGAGTTTTTCAAAAAATTGAAGGTGCGCATGTTTAACTATTAATTGGATGAAAATAAGATGAATATGAGGGGTGTCTTATAATTAGCGTTTCCATTAACAAAGAGACACCTTTTTTGTATGTAGATCATTTAATTTGTGCTTATGTAATAACTAGCGTTATCGTAGTTTATAACAAATAAAAGACAAATTTAGGAGCAACAACGATGAAATTTTATATAGCATCAAGTTTTAAGAATATTGAACGTGTTAAGTATGTGAGTGAAAAACTAATAGCTAAAGGCTATACTCAAACGTATGATTGGACTAAAAATAACAGGGCATCGACTATTGATCAGCTTAGGCATATTGGTCAAAAGGAGAAAGATGCAGTATGTGAAGCTGATTTTTTAGTAGTTTTATTCCCAGCAGGGAAAGGTAGTCATGTTGAATTAGGTATTGCACTAGGCAGAGGGAAAAAGGTTTATCTTTATTCAGAAAGTGAAGATATAAATGACTTTGAAACTACAACTACCTTTTATCACTTAAATGGCATAGAGAAATGTATAGGTACTATAGATGATTTAATAAGGCTGGTTTCGGCGTAGGTTGTTGTTTTTCATACTAAAATAATAAACACGTATACAACTAAATTTCTTGGCATCTTTTTTCTATAAAACGATGGCTGTTACGTAAAACGACACCTTTATCTTCAAGTTTAGGAACAATAACACAAAGTTTATGAAAAAACGCCTTTAACAAATACATAGCAAGTTCATCATAACAAGCTTTTTATTACTGGTTTCATTAGTGAAGCTAGTTTAGATAAAGCGAGTTTGTCTGGAGGACGAAAATGGAATTATTGCAAATAGCAGAAGAAATGGGAGCAATCTATAAACAAAATCCAAAAGTGGAAGCGATTATTTTGGCGGGATCAGTGTCAAGGAATTTACATGATGAACACTCAGATATTGAATTGCATATATTGTGGAAGACGCCTCCAGAAGATAAAGATCGTAAAAAGCCAATAGAACAAGTAAATGGAAGAATATTGTCCTACTATCCTTTTGAAGAGGAAGAGTGGTCTGAATCCTATGTAATAAATGCTGGAGTAAAATTAGAAATAAGTAACTTTTTAACGACCACAGTTGAAAATATTATTTCTGACATAGTAGATAACCATGAAATTGATTATGTAAAGCAATGCCTAGTAGCATCGGTAAATGATGGAGGAAGTATATATGGTCATAACATAATAGCATCATTAAAGAATAGAGTTGCAAAGTATCCGTTAGAGTTAGCTAAACGAATGATTTCTGAAAACCTATCGTTTAGTAACAAGTGGGCTAATCGACATGCACTTTTATATCGTCAAGATTGGCTTATGCTATATGAGGTAATTTGTGAAATTCAAAAGAATTTGTACGGTGTGTTGTTCGGTTTAAATAATATATATGTTCATCATCCTGCTTTCAAATGGATGAACTACAATATTAAATCCATGCACCTTAAACCTCAAAATCTATATAACAGAATGACAACTATTCTTGTTGGAAGTCCAAATAACAGTGTGGTGGAATTGGAAAAATTAATTGAAGAGATCATTGATTTAATAGAGGAACAAATACCAGAATTAGATATTAGTAAACAAAAAGAACGTATTGGTTATGTGAAATAAAAGACTAAAAAGGAACTTTATTGGGCAAGCAGAGAATTAGGATAAGTGTAATAGTAATACTAATTCTAATACTTTATTGATATTAAGCTAGTATTTTCTTGACACCTTTCTTAATGAGGAAGAGTGTTTTTTACTTAAAACAGTAAGTGAGCTCACCTTTTCGTAGAGCTGTTGTCGAATGACCATTCCACTACATATTGAAGGGCTAAAAATATACATTTTTAGGCCTTCAATTCCTCTTATTATTATACTTTCCAATAATTTGTCATTAAATCTCTTGACCATCTCGGCTGTTTAATTGTTCCTTTAGGTAAAAACTCTTCCATAACAGGCTTGATGTCTATGATTGGTGTGTTATGAATTGCATCTAGGCCTGTCACAAACAGTGTCATGCCTTCTCGTTTCACTAACTTCACAGTAGTTAAGCCAAGTTTGTTCGGGCGGTCTTTACCACGCTGAGCAAAGATGCCGACCTTTGGATAGTTCTGATTATTGCGGGGGTGTCTTGCTGAGAAGTGGGTATGACTATCAGCTACCTTATCGAATAAAAAGATGACGTCAACGTGAGAAAATTCTTCAATTCCTAATAAGCTCTCTTCTGAAAACTCTTCTGTTAATTCTATTAATGATAAAACATCTCCCCAATTGTCATCTGCTATTTTTTCTCTATTATTTTTAACGTAAGCGATCGGCTTAAATGAATACATATTTTCTCCTTTCTAACATCATAATTTTAATGGATTACTCCTAGACTGTTGTCGAGTTATTGATATGTACGTAATTGGAACGCGTAGCTGTAGTTCATGCTGTTTTCGCTTAGATATTAGTACGACATTAAGAGTTTAATCAAACGTTTGTTTAAATGAGGGTTTGGGTAATGGTATCAAGATATTATGTTATATAAATACATAATTGCGTTATATTAGTAATTATATTAAAATTTAAATAATTATGAAATATGTATGACCTAACAATAATACATTACAGGAGCTAAGTTCAATGTGAGAGGAAGTTTAATTCTAATCTAAAAAATGAATAGAAGTTTGTTAGAGGTGTTAGGATGTCCAAGAATAGAAACTTTCTACTGTTATGGTTAGGTCAACTCGTTTCGATATTTGGAAATCGTTTTAGTGAGCTTGTCATACCATTAATTATTTTACATGTGACAGACTCACCGTTGAAGGCCGGAGTTGTTGCGGTAAGTACTCACATTGCACCGCTATTATTTTCTATACCAGCAGGTGTTTGGATTGAGCAAAGGTCAAAGAAAACAGTTGCGTTAGTAAGTGAGCTTATTCGAGCATTGACGATGTTTATGTTAGTTGCCACCATATTTTTCGGAACGTTTAATTTATGGTTTGTATCTGGTATCCTGCTATTGACTGGTCTAGCAGGAGTTTTCTTTCGAATTTCATTTAATGCGATGCTACCACGTGTAGTACAACGTCAAAATTTAGTTGATGCACATAATTATTTGGAAGGTGCAGATGCGGTAAGTACTTTAGTAGGTCCTGCTCTGGCAGGTATTGCTTTAACAGTAATTGGTGGAGCATGGACGCTAAGCATTGATGCTTTTTCATTTTTACTATCTTTCATTGCAATATATTTTCTCGTTGTAAAAGAGCCAGTTGAAAAGGCTGTTCGTAACGAGAGTGGAAAACAGAAGATCAATGAGGGGCTACAAGGTGTTAGGTTTTTGTTTGGAAATCGTCTTCAAAGGTTTATAACACTTAATCATACTGTGCTAAACTTTTCATCCTATGCAGTCGTTTTATTGGTCATTGTATATGCTTCACAGGTTTTACACTTAAATGATGCACAAACGGGGCTGCTGCTCTCAGCAGCTGGATTAGGGAATATATTTGGTGTTATTCTCATGCGTAAAGTGAAATTAGTGAACTGGAATGTACTATATGGAAGCCTTATATTTATATCTGGAATAGGAGTTTTATTAATTGTATTATCAACCAGTTTTGTTCCTGCATTTATTGGGATGTTCATCTTTGATGGTGCATTGTCGATGGCATTCGTTATTAACGGTGCAGGTAGACAAACAGTTACTCCAACAACTTATTTGGCAAGGGTAAGTAGCGCTGGGTTACTTATTTCAAGTTTAGTAGCAATTGTAGCTAATCTGTTTGCTGGTGGAATCGCGCAATTTGTTAACGCAAATTTAGGACTTGTAATCTGTTCAATGATCTTAGTGATGAATGGTCTCATAGCATATAACCAGAGGAGCTTAAATAAACCCGTTTCTACCTTTGAAACGAGTAATGAATTAATATAAAACATATTGTACTTATAATGAACGGAGTGAAATGAATGTAGGTGACTACCCCAAACTAATAAAATTTGAAACTACAAAGGGGTAGTAAAAATGAAAAGTAAATCATTTAAGTATTTATGGATAGGTCAATCATTTGCAGATGTTGGCGATGTCCTTTATATTGTTGCGCTAATATCTTTACTATACAGTTCCACTGGCTCGCCATTCTATTTAGCCTTCTTACCTTTTGCAATTACTTTTGCCAGGTTTATAAGTGGAATTTTTGCACCAATATTAATTAATCGTTTAAAGTTAAAATCATTACTAGTAAGCTCTCAAGTAATTAAAACAGTGTTGTTATTATTATTGTCGCTTTATGTGTATATGCAAATTGAAGCGATGTCTCCATTTATTGTTATCACATTTGCTTTTACCATTTCTTTCTTTGATGGATGGGCAAATCCGGCTCGGGATGCTATGTTACCGAGGCTTGTAAGTTCTAAAGAACTGGTTAGAGCAAATAGCTTTCTTGCAAGTGTAGATCAGATTATACAGTTAGGTGGCTGGGCTTTCGGAGGCATTTTGGTAGCAGCAATAAGTGGCTCATATGTGATATGGCTGACCTTGTTGTTATATTTAGTGTCGACATTGATGATGTTTGGTATTATTGACGAAACTCGGCACGAAATAAGTAAGGATAAAGAGGAAGCCTTTTGGTATGTGCTAAAAGAAGGATGGGCAATCATTTGGAGGAATCCTTCTCTTAGAAATATTCATGTTATGCTGTTTATAGAATCAATTGCTCATGTAGTATGGATTGCTGCTATTCTTTACGTGTTCGTCTATGAAGTCTTACAAGAATCTGAAAAATGGTGGGGCTATATTAATGTAAGTTTCTTTGTCGGTCTTTTAATTGGCAGTGTAGTTGGAATGAAATTCTCTACTATGATCGAAAAACATATGACAAAGACAATTATTATGACATCATTTGTAGTAAGTGTCATTCCATTTCTTTTTGGTGCTAATTCAAATGCTTGGATTGCTCTTATTATATCAGCTATGTTTGGATTATTTGAACAAATAAAGGGAATCAGCTTACAAACAGGCATACAACAAAGTACCTCTGCAGATATGTTACCAAAGGTATACGCAGCTCAAAGTGCGTTAACTGCGATAACATTTGGTCTATCAACACTATTTTTTGGTTACATTTCAGAGCAATACAATATAAGGGTTGTTTTTATTTTAGCAGGTATATTATTGGTTATGTCAGCAATATATGCGCTGAAAAATAAAAATTCCTTAGAGGTGAAGAAGGTAGATTAATAGTATAAATCTTTCATGAAAAGGTTAAAAGCTGTTGTTATGGGTATGTACACCATAGCAACAGCTTTATTTATCATTGAAAAATTCATATGAAAAAAGATTGAAACTATATATTTATTGGAATGATGCCTGAAATTACACATATAGGAATAAACCTTAGGATTTTGTAATCCATCTTCTTTTATTTTTACATGATATCCTTCTAGCATAAATATTAAGCAATTCGTTTATTTTCTATTGATGCTTTAATTCTCGGTTTACCTGATAGGGTGAAATATGTCCAAATACGTATCATTTTTTCGAATGGTCCAGATCTGAATCTCTTTAAGTATAGGTAACTAAGGGAAACCTGTAAGGAGTAAATGATGATGCCGAGGAAAAACGCATTAACTATTCCTAGTTTTCCAAATAAGCCGAAACCATAACCATAAAAGATAGTTGTACAGATAACAGTTTGTAGTAAGTAATTTGTCATTGATAACTTGCCAACAGCTTCAAATGACTTAAATAGTAAAGTACCTTGCTTATAACCGAGTGCCATTAAATAAATATAGCCTAGTGATAACATATTTGCCCCGAGTAATGAACCAATACCGACCCAAGATTGATTTGGAATAATGTAAACTAAGCTTTTTAGTAATAGACCGATTGGTACAAAAAATAGTGCGTATTTAATATATAAATCTTGTTCTTTTGCTGGATCTGTGAAGCGTTGTTTCTTTGCGGCGTACATCCCAAGCAAGAATAAAGGTGCCGAAGCAATAGGCGCTAATAATAATAAAACAATGTACATATAATCAGGTAAATTAAGCGGGTCAACGTTGTTTCTATGATATGTTATTTCATTATAAGTACCACTACCATAAATCTCAAATGTATCTTTTACGTATTGTTCTAAAATAGCTTTGTCTTCAATAGTTCCAGATTCATTTCCATACCCGAAGAGTGAGGTAAGTAACAGTAAAATTATTCCCCATACTAGGACAGTCTTACTCTTTCGATTCATAAACAATAAGAGAAAAAACCCCATCATTCCATATAAGAGTAGAATGTCACCTTCCCATAACAATGTACTGTGCACTAGGCCAATAGCTCCCAAGAATATAAAACGACGCACGAAATGTCTTTTTACTTTGAGTTCCTTTCTCTCTAAACTTTCTTTCATTTTAATCATCCCATATCCAAATAAAAATGTGAAAATGGGCATAAAACTACCCTCGATGAATATTTTTATCAACTTATATGCAAATAAATCTGTTGCTGATAACGAAAGAAGTGATATTTCATCTTTTCCAAATAAACCATATTGAAAGATTAGTAGGTTCGCCATTAATATTCCAAATAAACTAAAGCCCCTTATACCATCGATCATATTTACTCGGTTGTTTATCGTCATTGTAGTTCCCCCTTGCTCAGTTTTATAAATATAGCATAATTGATATTCCTTACTGCATATGAAACAGCACCTTATTTTTATCTTAATTATTAGGTATCGCGTTAAGATTCTCGTAAGGTTAACATGGTAATATTAAGACGAGGTGGATAATCATGGTGGAAAATTCGAGGGTATTAATTGTTGATGATGAGAAATCTATCGTAAAAATGCTAGAAATGGTGTTGATGAAGGAAGGATTTAATCTAATCTTTAAAGCTCATACTATTAATGAAGCAATGGTTATTTTAGAGCAAGAACAAGTAGATTATATTGTGCTAGACGTAATGCTTCCAGATCAATCAGGGTTTGAAGCATTGCCAAAAATAAAAACAATGACAAATGCTCATATATTATTTTTAACTGCAAGGACATCTGATTTAGATGTATTAACAGGCTTTGCGATTGGTGGTGACGATTACGTTACAAAACCATTTAATCCGTTAGAGATTGTTGCTAGAATAAAAGCGGCTAATAGAAGGAGTGGAAATCAACTAACAACAAGTAGTTCAGAGCGTAAAAATTTATATGATTTTGGTTTTTTTATGTTAGATGAGATGACAAAAGAGCTCAATGTAAATGGAGAGGTTGTGTCATGTCCTCCACAAATCTATCGTTTACTCCAATTCTTATGTGAGAATCCTAATCGTGTGTTTTCAAAAGAAGAGTTATTTGAAAAGGTGTGGGGTCTTGATACGATGGTTGATGATAATACTGTTATGGTTCATATTAGGAGATTAAGGGAGAGAATCGAGCCTGATCCTAGTAATCCTCGCTTCCTCGTAACTGTTCGTGGATTAGGATATAAGCTTATGAAGGAGCAAAAGAAATGAAGTTGAAATCAAAGTCGATAAAACGAAGGTTTGCGTTTCAATTTACATTTCAATATATTACGCTTGTGTTGTTTATATTTGTTGTATTAGTTATTTTCCTCTTAATATTTTATCGTTTTATGGCCTTATCAGAAATTCGTAGTAATTATCCAATAGGTGTTCTTGACTCGATACATACAGAAACTAGTATTGCTGACGGTAAAGTAGAATTTTCAACCGATTGGCATCGAGAGTTAGCTAAGAAGAATATGTGGTTGCAAATTGTTAATCTTGATGGTGAAGTCATGTATGCAATTAATACACCGTCACATGTAAATGATAAATATACGATTAATGATCTTGTTCAAATAGAAGAGGCTAATCAATATGAAACATATAAAGTTTATTATAAATACGACGCTACTTTCTTTGATGATCCGTATTTGTTTTTATTAGGATATGAAGATAAAAACTTGGAGCTGTTGGAGTCATGGGTGAATCAATTTTCTTCCAATGAAGCACTAGCAAAAGAAGCAAAATTCCATCTAGATAAGGTGTTAGCAGAAATGGATGGCTATCTCCAGATATTAAATAATGATGGTGAAATTGTACAATCAATTGGTCAGAAGGACGATGCTCAAACATACAAGCCTTTAGACGTCTTAGGTAGAAAATTACAACCCGGAAACTACGAAACTGATGCAGTCATCTACCATGACAATAAGTGGGATACGACTTGGATGTTGCATTTGAATAAAAACGATGATGAAGTCATTCAATTAATTTTTATAAAAAAGGCTATTTTAACATTAGTCATTATGGGTGGTGTGCTACTATTTTTAGCTATAGCCTTAACTGGATGGCATGCGTTTCGCTATGGTCAACCACTACACATTTTTATAAGCTGGTTAGAAAGAATGGGTCATGATGAATACACTCAGGTATTTACCGATAAGGAAAGACAAAAGATATTTAATAAAAAAGGAAAGGTTCGTTACCGATACAGATTATACCAAGAAGTGATACAAGCCTTTTATGATGTCACTGAAAAGCTATCAGAATCTGTGAGAGAACGAAAACGACTTGAAAAAGTGAGAGAGGAATGGATGACAGGTATTTCCCATGATTTAAGAACGCCATTATCAACGATTCAAGGGTACGGTCACATACTTGAAAGTGGAGAATACGAATGGAGTTCAAATGAGCTTCAAGAAGTTGGTGCCATGGTAAGAGAAAAAGGTGACTATATGTTAAACCTCATCCAGGATTTTTCGTTAGTGTTTCAGCTTAAAAATGACACACTTCCGTTAACTTTAGAACCAATAAACATTGTTGAAATTATTGAACATACTTTAAAGAAATTCAGCAAAGATGTGACCCTTGGTCAAAATACTATAAATGGTAAGTACAGTCAGCCCAATATAGAAATTTTAGGTGATCGAAAATGGCTTCTGAGAATGCTAGATAACTTAATATATAATTCGATCAAACACAACCCACCTGGTATTTCAATTGTAGTGAAAGTTGAAAATAAACTGAATCAAACATTTGTTCAAATTATTGACAATGGACAAGGTATGGATGAAGAAACGAAGCAAAATTTGTTTGAAAGGTATTACAGAGGAACGAATACAGACGAACAGATAGAAGGAGTTGGGTTAGGGATGAGTATTGCAAAAGAAATTGTAAACTCTCATCATGGCGATATTAAGGTTGAATCAACAGTTGAGGTAGGAACTAAAATTACGTTAATTTTCCCTATATACTCTACTGAGTAAATGTATTAACAGCATGTACGATTTATAACATACGCTGAATGAGCTTATGATTAGTAAATCAAAAATCTCCATAGTCATTATATCTTCTAGCCTCAGGATAAAGGTCCTGAGGCTACTGTTATATCTTCCCCTTCCACAAAAACTTACTCTTTTGAGGGACAACGTTTAGTTGAAAGTATATAAAAAACATCGTGTTGCATTATCTATATATACGATAGATCATCTAAGGGTAGTCGAAATAATACAAGTAGCATCGATATTTTACATTTTTAAACATTCTGAAAAAAGATATAATCAACCTTAACAATTCTTGGTAGCCTTTTAATGATGACAAGTAAGTGAATGATCTAAGAAAACTCTATGTAATTAACTCAATATAAAATTGGTAATTCAAATGTAACAATTGAAACTTTTGTATTGACATATACCATACAGGGGTATAGTATATAGTTAAAGAGGTGATTGAAATGGATATTGATTGTCAAGCCATGATGGGGAAGGATACTTATCTTCACTCTTAATAAAAGGGTGTTTTCACATTAATTGTTTTGTTCTAAGTATAGGCCGGTATACATTAAGCATTCGTGGCTCTTTTCTATCTTCATAAATGTTGATCTCTATCTAAGAATAGCAACAAAGTTTACGAAAAGAGCCTAATAAATATGAATAAAAATGAGGTCACATATGGAGGTAAATAACATGGAAGTTACTTTGAAAAAGCCAATAGTAAGTAAGAATGAAAGAAAAATAGCAATGACTCTGTTTTTAATTGGGATATTCATGGGGGCACTTGACCACGGTATCGTTGGTCCTGCTCTAAGCTCAATTGTCTTCACTTATAATATTGATACCTCGTGGGGAGTCTGGAGCTTTACGATATATACATTATTATTTGCAGTAAGTATACCCCTCATGGGTAAATTCTCTGATCGATTCGGGAGGAAGTTAATCTTTATAGTTGGTATTGGACTATTTGGCATTGGATCATTGTTTGCTGCATTAGCACCTAACTTTGTTCTGTTTTTAATAGGGCGAAGTATTCAAGCTATTGGAACAGGTGGAATATTTCCAATAACTGCAGCATTTATAGCGGTAAGTTATCCAGAAGAAACTCGTGCAAAGGCTATGGGGATGATAGGACTCATATTTGGATTCGGAAGCATTCTCGGCCCAATGGTAGGAGGATATATCATTCAAAACTTTGATTGGCAGTGGATATTTTTAATCAATGTTCCAATTGCAATTCTAGTGGTAGTACTCATGAGTTTTGTGAAGATACAACAACAAATAGTAAAAAATCCAATTGATTATAAAGGTATTATGCTTCTGACAGCTATCATTCTGTCAATCATGCTTGGGATTACAACAGTAAATATATATGTCCTAATTATAGGTGTCATATTAATACCAATTATGATATTCGTAGAAAAAACTGTACCAGATCCAATTATTAAAATACATTTCTTTAAACAAAAGAATACTCTTATAATTTTATTCTACTCAGCGGCATCAGGGGTAATTATGGCCTCTACAATTAATTTATTACCTATATTTATAGAAACTGAGATGATGATTACCAAAGCAAGTGCAGCTTTAGGTGTTGCTCCATTAGCTATTACATCAATGATTGCCTCAGTAGTTGGAGGTCAAATGGTTACAAAAATTGGGGCAAAGAAAGTATTGTTTATTGGCTTTCTTCTGACAACCATTGGAACACTGTTGTTAATAAACCCTATAAATTATAGCTATGTTTTAGTAGTTGCTGCGATTATTGGCTTTGGGATTGGAATTATTATCGGTGCTCCTTTAAATATTTTGATTATACAAGAGACACCTATATCTGAGGCTGGTACATCAGTAGGATTTCTTAGTTTATTCAGATCTCTTGGATCAACTGTCGGTCCAACAATTGCAGGAATAATGATTGCTTCTTCTGCAGATGGTTTTGCTTATATTAGTATCTTTTTAGCTAGTGTTTCCATCATTTCATTAATCGTATTCGCAATTTTTAAAAAATAATAGAAAGGTAGATATTTATGACTGATAAATTAATTCTTGAACTTTATACAAGGCCTACATGCTCAGATTGCCAACAAGCGAAGCAATTTCTTGCATTACATCAGATCCCGTATGTTGATAAAGATGTTAGTAAAGATTTGAAACTAGAAGATGATTTGAAGACTATTTCTGGTACAAGAATTGTTCCTTCCTTCGTCTTTTATAAAAAAAATATATGGGGTAAGATAAAAATTCACAAAAATATTATTGGTTTTGAACCAAATAAACAGGAGATTATGGAGCTGTTAAATGTACCAGTAGTACAATAAAAATTTTTATAGTGTTAGTGTAGTTTCGTAGTTTGTAATATATAAATCATTAAATGGAGATGATCAATATGAGTGGATTAACAGAATTAATAGCAAATCCTGCTCAAGAACAAATACAATTAGGTATAACAGGGATGACATGTGCATCATGTTCTACACGAATTGAAAAAATGTTAAACAAAATGGACGGTGTAGAGGCGAATGTTAATTTAGCAATGGAATCGGCAACAATTAAGTATAATGCTAATACAGTGAAGCCAGAAGATGTAGTGTCAACAATTAATAAACTCGGCTACGGTGTACAGACTGAGAAGGTAGATCTTGATATATACGGCATGACATGT